>NZ_JAPVZA010000014.1:0-77120 GCF_041432115.1 Streptococcus sp. 27098_8_12 | reverse complement strand
TTGTCCCAGACTCTTGTTTCGTATTGCATGGTTTTAGAATAAAAGACAAGACTTTCGAAGTAATTGCGAGAGTCTTGTTTAGTTTTTATGCTAACGAGTGTCCAATTAATTAGATTGTAATTCGCTCATGTACCAATTTAATGGATCGTTCTGTAACCTGTTGTCTTCTCTCTTCATTCCTCATCTAAGAGAATTCTGGTGATTTATGGTAAAATAAGGTCTATATATGTGAGGACAAAGAGATGATTAATAGAATTACAGACAACAAATTTAAACTAGTATCCAAATACCAACCGTCTGGGGACCAACCGCAGGCCATTGAACAGTTGGTGGATAACATCGAAGGTGGCGAAAAGGCTCAAATCTTGATGGGGGCAACTGGTACGGGGAAGACCTATACTATGAGTCAGGTCATTGCCCAGGTCAATAAGCCGACCCTGGTCATCGCCCACAATAAAACGCTAGCGGGCCAGCTCTATGGGGAGTTCAAGGAATTTTTCCCTGAAAATGCGGTCGAGTACTTCGTATCTTACTACGATTACTACCAGCCAGAAGCTTATGTGCCATCGAGCGATACCTATATCGAAAAAGATAGTTCGGTCAATGATGAGATTGACAAGCTTCGTCACTCAGCAACCTCCGCTCTTTTAGAACGAAATGACGTCATTGTAGTCGCGTCTGTTTCGTGTATCTATGGGTTGGGTTCGCCTAAGGAATATTCCGACAGCGTGGTCAGTTTGCGTCCTGGTCTGGAGATTTCTCGAGATCGTTTGCTCAATGACTTGGTGGACATCCAGTTTGAACGCAATGATATCGACTTTCAACGGGGGAAATTCCGTGTCCGTGGAGATGTGGTCGAGATTTTCCCAGCTTCGCGTGATGAGCATGCCTTTCGAGTCGAGTTTTTCGGGGATGAGATCGAGCGGATTCGTGAGATTGAAGCTTTGACCGGCCAGGTTCTAGGAGATGTGGACCACTTAGCGATCTTCCCAGCCACTCACTTCGTGACCAATGATGACCATATGGAAGTGGCCATTGCCAAGATTCAAGCGGAACTAGAAGAGCAGTTAAAAGTCTTTGAAAAGGAAGGGAAGTTGCTAGAAGCTCAACGCTTGAAACAGCGTACTGAGTACGATATTGAAATGCTACGGGAGATGGGCTACACCAATGGCGTCGAAAACTACTCCCGTCACATGGATGGCCGGAGTGAAGGAGAGCCTCCCTACACCCTCCTTGACTTCTTCCCAGAAGATTTTCTCATCATGATCGATGAAAGCCACATGACCATGGGACAGATCAAGGGCATGTACAATGGTGACCGCTCGCGCAAGGAGATGCTGGTCAACTATGGTTTCCGTTTGCCATCTGCCTTGGACAACCGGCCACTGCGTCGGGAGGAGTTTGAAAGCCATGTCCACCAGATCGTCTATGTGTCTGCGACACCAGGCGACTATGAGATGGAACAAACGGATACTGTCATTGAGCAGATCATTCGTCCGACAGGTCTACTCGATCCCGAGGTGGAAGTGCGTCCGACCATGGGTCAAATGGACGATCTCTTGGGTGAGATCAATGCGCGTGTAGAACGTGGAGAGCGGACTTTTGTCACCACTCTGACCAAGAAGATGGCGGAAGACTTGACCGATTACTTCAAGGAAATGGGGGTCAAGGTCAAATACATGCACTCGGACATTAAGACCTTGGAGCGGACGGAGATTATCCGTGATTTGCGTTTGGGCGTTTTTGATGTCTTGGTCGGTATCAACCTTCTTCGGGAAGGGATTGACGTACCGGAAGTGAGTCTAGTTGCCATTCTCGACGCGGATAAGGAAGGTTTCCTCCGTAACGAACGGGGGCTGATCCAGACCATTGGTCGTGCTGCTCGTAATAGCGAGGGTCACGTGATCATGTATGCGGACACCATGACCCAGTCTATGCAAAAAGCCATCGATGAAACAGCCCGTCGTCGGAAAATCCAGATGGCTTATAATGAAGAGCATGGTATTGTACCACAAACCATCAAGAAGGAAATCCGTGACCTGATCTCTGTTACCAAGGCGGTGGCCAAGGAAGAGGACAAGGAAGTGGATATCACCAGTCTCAACCGCCAAGAGCGCAAGGAACTGGTCAAGAAACTGCAAGGTCAAATGCAAGAAGCAGTCGAAGTGCTTGATTTCGAGCTGGCAGCGCAAATCCGCGATATGATGTTGGAAGTCAAGGCTTTGGATTAGATAGGATAAAGCGAATGAAGATTATCATTAAAACAATGGAAACTCCTGAAGAGATAGAAGGAAAATCTCTCGTTCATTGGCAAACGTGGAGAGAGGCTTATGACGATCTTTTACCCGCGGAATTTCAGGAGACGATGACATTAGAAAAATGTCGTTTCTTTAGTCAAAAGTATCCAGAAAATACCTTGATTGCGATGGATGGAAAGAAGGTCGTTGGATTTATCAGCTATGGAAATTTTTGTGATGAAGCCATTCAAGCTGGTGAAATCATCGCCTTATATGTTTTAAAAGATTACTATGGAAAAGGTGTGAGTAAACAGTTAATGCATGCTGCATTTGCCGTTCTCGATCATTTCTCTGAGATTTATTTATGGGTGTTGAAAGATAATAAGCGAGCTATTGCTTTCTATCAAAAAATGGGTTTTACTTTTGATGGTCAAGAAAAAATACTTGAACTTGGAAAACCTGTTAAGGAGTTGCGGATGATGTGTTCTTCAAATAATAATTCTTAAAGAACGTATCTATCAATCTTTGAATCATTATCAATTAATCAAGTAAAAAAATAAAAGAGATAGAATGAACTAAAGAAATGAAGGAGAAGACGAATGAAGATTTTAGTGATCAATGGGCACCCTGATCCAGAAAGTTACTGTCAGGCTATTTTTCAAACCATTGTCGAAACGATTGATCCAAGTCGCCATGAGCTTAAAGTGATCAGTCTCAATGAAGAGGACTTTGATCCTGTTCTTCGCTATGGTTATCGAAAGAGGATGGAGGAAGATTCCTTTATCCTTCGTTCTCAAGAATGGATCCAGTGGGCGGATCACCTGATCTTTGTCTATCCCATCTGGTGGAGTAGTATGCCGAGTCTTATGAAAGGTTGGATCGATCGGGTCTTCACACCTAGGATTGCCTACTCGGCCAATGATCAGGGGAGCTTTATCTGGAATTATCTGAGAGGCAAGCAATTCAAGAAGTTGCTCAAAGGTAAAACGGCCAGTATTTACGCAACCTCCATGGCGCCTACTTGGTGGTACAAAATCTTTTCAGGCCCTCTCAACATTCCAGATAGTTATGGTATTTCTGTCTTAAAGAATGCAGTTTTGAACCACTGTGGGATTAAAACCAAGCGTGTCTGCATTTTAGGAGAAGTTGGTCGGGATGTGAACACCGCTAGCATGCGGGAACAGCATCTTCAAAAGGTAGCAGCAGAAGTGGAAAAACTCTGAGTAAATCCTTAAGGTTAGGGAATGAGGGTAATGAAGCAGAAGAAAAATACTGTAAAGAAGGTCAACCATCAAAATAGAATAAAGAGTAAAAGAAGCTGGTTAGATCGCTTAAACTTGTGGCTTGAAAGGCATTCAGGTATTGGTATGCTTTTGGATTTTATCATGTTTTTAGCAATGGGAGCGACCCTAGGTGTCTTTCTTTTTGACAATGATCTAATCCCAAGGACTTACCGTGATTTTAATTATCTATTTCCTTTATTCATGAATCTATATTTATTGCTGAATGGATTGTATTTTAATGTCTTTCGAGTGCAGAAAGATGACCGATCTTCCATTGAAAATTTCGCAACCGTCTTTTTGTACCTGAATGCAATTACGTCTGTTGTGCAAATTGGGTTTGGGATCAAAGGACGACGTATGGGAGATTATATTCCAGCGCTTTACACCTTGAATCTGAAATACATCTGGTTTCCTATCGTGACCTATGCGATCTTCTTTATTCTAGCGGCCTTGATCTTGTTCATAATAAAATTGAGGAAAAAGAAGAGAAAGCAGGAATGATTAAACTCATAAAAGTATTTCAAATTATTTATATTCTTTTACTGATTTTCATGCTAGCTAATTTTCTTTTAGGATTCTATGGCTACGCATTTACACCGCTCCTGTGGAATCCCTGGCTGTATCTTGGAGCTGGGACGGCTTTTGCTCACATCTGGCATCGATTCTATCGAAAACATGCTCCAAATTGGAAGAATCTTATTAGTGTTCTTTTGAGTCTCTTTGCTATGGTGATTTTGGTATTTTTCATTGAGTTGTTCTTTACCTTTGATGGCCATGGTCCGGTAACAATTCACTCGGAATATTCGTTAAAAGAGAAGACCATTATCTTTGAGAGAGGCTTTCTTTTGGACGGGTTTGATGAATATCATGAGCTGGTAAATCCCTTTGTGATGAAGAAAGAGATACAAAAGAAGGTTTATGTTGATTAATTGTTAACATCATAGAAAGGAAATTTATGTCACGCGCAACATCTACTGTACTTACCAATCTTTGTTTGGTAGAAGATCCTAAGAATGGAAAAGTAGTCCTCCAATACCGCTCTCCAGAGCGTTACAAAAAATGGTCTGGTCATGCCTTTCCTGGAGGCCATATTGAAGAAGGAGAAAGTCTTGCAGAATCCGTCATCCGTGAAGTCTATGAAGAGACAGGACTGACGATTGCAGATCCAAAACTCGTCGCAGTCAAAGACTGGCCGCTAGACGATGGAGGTCGCTATATTGTCTTTTGCTACAAGGCAACAAGATTCTCAGGCCAGCTCAGATCATCTGAGGAAGGAGAAGTTTCTTGGGTTGAGAAAGACCAATTAGAACAGTTGGACTTATCCTACGATATGCTGCCTCTGCTGGAAGTGATGGAAGACCCAGATTTGTCCGAGTACTATTATCGCAAACGGACAGACGATGATTGGGAAAAATTAAGATTTTAAGCAAAGGGCTAGAGGGATCTAGCTTTTTTTGCTTGTAAGGTAAAAGAAGTAAGAATATTTCATTCGTGCTTGAATCTGCTCAGAAAAAGTACTATAGTATAAGCATAAAATACAATTGTAATCTTTCATACTGTGAATAGAAAGAAGGCAAGATATGAAATTACAATTTAGAATCCTTATAGGAATTTGCTTCTTGATCGGCGCCTTAGTCTTTGCCTTTCAAAAGGAATGGTTATACGCTTTGCTGTTGCTTTTAGTTGGGGCTTCTTACCTTTATAAAGGAGTGCGTCGATGAAGAGTGAGTGTTTAAACATCAAGGGGCTAAACGTTTGGTATAAAAAAGATAAGCCCATTATAAAAGATACGAATTTGTTTGTACCCAATCATTCTGTAGTAGGGTTGATTGGTCGAAATGGAGCAGGGAAGACAACCTTGCTTAAAGCTTTAAGTAGTGTCTTTGATCATCGGCAGTATGCAGTTGAGACTGTTACCATAGAAGACAAGGCGACCTCTTTTCATACAAATTTCTATAAGAGCCGCACCTATACAGTTTTTACTGAAAACAATAGTTTTTTAAACTGGGATTTTGTTCATTATTTTAATTTTGTCTGTCGTTTGTATCATCGAAAGAGAGATGAAACGTTATTGCAGGACTTGATTTCAGGCTTTCATTTTGAAGAATTTCTCAACACCGATATCGGTAGTTTGTCAACGGGAAATAAGAAGAAAGTCTTCTTGATCACAGCTTTTTATCTCAAACCTCCCCTCCTTATTTTGGACGAACCATTTGATGGCCTTGATTTTGATGCGACAGAATTTCTATATGGTTTGCTATTGCAATATAAAGAAGAAGGCTCTATTCTGATGAGTTCGCATATCGCAGAGAGTATCGTTCGGGTGTGTGATACAGCTTATTCTATTGAAGATGGTCACCTAGACGCGATCGAATCGAATTTAGAAGATTGGTTTCATGACATCAATCGTCAGAGGGGGTAGAGCATGCTACTAGCAATTTTTAAAGATTTGGTATCCAAAAATCGGCTCTTCTTGTTCTTGACTTCCTTAGCCTTTGCTCTTTATTACCATCTTGTTGGGGCAAAATTTTCTACGAGCTTTCAAGTCTTGCTGATCAGTACGGCTATTGTTACTGCTCTATCAACCTTTCAATTACTGTATTCCTACTTTTCGATGGACAGGGTCCAGGCCTACTACCAACTTCCTTTGTCTCTCAATCATTTCAAAGGGTCTTTTCTTGCGGTAACCTTTCTTCTCAATTTACTAGAGCGCGTGCTGTTATTGATCCTCTTTTTAGGAGTCAGGTTAGATCTGCTACAATCCTTTAAGCTCGTCCTCCTTTCCTTACTGGTGGTATTGAGTGTGTTTTATATCTTTATCCAGTTCAATACCAGGCCTAGTTTTCTAGGAGGAGTGCTCATTTTTGTAACGACTGTTCTTTCAGTATCTTCTTTATGGGTCCAACAAGTGTCCTATATGATCTTACTGTCAGCCCTCGTTGCTATCTTTATTTTTAAAAATGAGGACTTGATCGCGATTTCAAAAAATGATCAGTTGCTCGTCGCAAAGAGAAGAAGTGGCAATTATTTTTGGATTTCCTTATTTCAAGAGCGCTATTTTTCCATCAATTTTATCTTTACTCTCATCTTCCTCCTTCTCATTCTGATACAGGATTATGATGCTCCATTAAAAATCATCATCCTTTTAACGATTGCTTCTGTCAATACGCCATTAACCACCCTCATTTCCGCTGATAAAGATTTGATTGATCATGTTAAGTCACTTCCTAAGAGTCGGTTCTTTTACTTGATGTATTACCGTGTATTGCTGACTTATTTCTTAGCTGTGAATCTATTTGTTGCTCTATTATTAAAAATGGTGGTCATGCCTGACTTGGGGATCCTATTTTTACTAGGAGTGATGATTCTAGCAGTAGTTGAAGCTGTTTTGCACTTACTGATTGAAATCTATTTCCCTTTAAGAAAATGGAATTTAAAGAGGGAATGTTGGAAGCACCCAAGAAAATACATTGTGCCTAGTATCGTCTTCTTACTTAGTTGGAGTCTCCTTTTCTGCTTCTAAGGAATTGCCCCTTTGCTTGTATCTGCTTCTTAATTGTAGTATGATAGAGGAGTTGAAAAGATGCTAGAAAAGGTGGCAAGTAATATGAAAGATTTTCACTTTGATGCAATTGCTGCATTTGAAAATTACGAAATCGAAAAGATGAGAGATGGTCATGTAGTGGTGACAACCAAGGTCGTGGAATCATCTCTCAATTATTATGGAAATGCGCACGGAGGCTATCTCTTTACCCTGTGTGACCAAGTTAGTGGGTTGGTCGTGGTTTCTCAAGGGGTCGATGGGGTGACCTTGCAATCCTCGATCAATTACTTGAAAGCAGGGCGTCTGGGGGATGTCCTCACGATCCATGGCGAATGTGTCCACAGTGGACGGACGACTCGAGTAGTGGATGTCGATATTACCAATCAAGACGGGGCCAATGTCTGCAAGGCAACCTTTACGATGTTTGTTACGGGAGTGAGAGATGAATCCGCACAAGTACGCATTTAAAAACTATATTTTTGATTTTTATGGAACCTTGGTCGACATCGAAACCGATGAGTCGAGTCCCATTTTATGGGATACCATGGCTCAGATCTACCAATCCTACGGGGCAAGCTATACAGGAGAAGTCTTGCGACTGCGTTATAAAGAGTTGGTGCAACAAGCCGAAGAAGACTTGGCTAAGGAAAAACAAGTTGCCTACCCAGAGATTGATCTGACGGTCATTTTTGTGCAATTGTATTTAGAAGGTCATCCAAGCGGGAATAGTGTTTCCCACCTCAAAGAGTGGGGACGTTTGATTGCGCGGACTTTCCGTGTCCTTTCTCGCAAACGGTTGGAGCTTTATCCTCACACGAAAGAAGTATTAGAGGATATGAAAGCCGCAGGTTGCCGAATCTTTCTCTTATCCAATGCTCAAGCAGTTTTTACCAATCCGGAGATTGATTTGGTTGGCTTGAGAGAACTTTTCCATGCCATTTACTTGTCGTCTGATGCAGGTATTCGAAAACCTCAGCCAGATTTTCTCTTGGAAGTGATGAAAGAACACCAGTTGAACCCTGAGAAAACGGTCATGGTGGGGAATGACTTTACAACAGATGTCGCTGTTGCCCAAAGTATCGGGATGGAGAGTATCTTGATCAATACCTTCCCGTACTCTGATGCTGAACTGCGCGAGAAGAATCAAGCAGGTGTGCGGGTGATTCGAGATATTCAAGAATTGCAGGAAGATTGAGAAATATCATCCATGTAGGGAGGCCAAGTCGCCTCTTTTTTTCATGAAAATGCTACAGTCGAGCAGGATTTGTCAAATTTTCGCTTTCATGGTATACTATGAAAGTTAATTTGAATAAGGAGATAAAAATGAATAACTTACCAAACTGTCCAAAATGTAACTCTGAATATGTCTATGAAGATGGAGCGCTCTTGGTGTGCCCAGAGTGTGCGTATGAATGGAACCCAGCTGAGGTCGAAGAAGAAGAGGGTGTCGTAGCGATTGATGCCAACGGAAACAAATTGGCTGATGGCGATACGGTGACCTTGATCAAAGATTTGAAAGTGAAGGGTGCACCGAAAGATTTGAAACAAGGTACGCGCGTGAAAAATATCCGTATCGTTGAAGGAGACCACAACATCGATTGTAAGATTGATGGCTTTGGTGCAATGAAACTCAAATCAGAATTTGTGAAGAAGATTTAAAGAACAGTACACAAATTAATAGAGTTGTTTAAGTTTATAATGGAACTTTCCGCTGTGAGAAAAGTACTTGAAACAGTATTGTTTCAAGTACTCGGGAGTTTTGAAACTTTAGGTTCAAAACTAAGTCATGGAACTTCGTAGAAGTTCGCTGACGTCCGTCTTCACTTAAGGAAAGTTCCTGATTAAACTGAAGGGCCTAGCCCCTTTTCTTTCAGGAGAATACTATGAAATTCAAACTATTATTTAGCTATCGTTTTCTATTGTTTATCTTAAGTGTACTCGGTGTTTATCTGCAACTGACCAAGCATGGTGGCTTTGGCATGATGCTCTATTACACCATTTTATCTAACATGTTGGTCATGTTCTTTATGGGAGACATGGTTTGGCGCATGGTTCGAGGGCGTTCGACCCAGACTCAGGGCTACCTTCGTATGAAAGGCGCAGTTACCATGTCCATTATGATCACCTGTATCATCTACCACTTTATGTTGGCGCCTCTTGCGACACCAGAGAAGTTTTATCGTTTGGAAAACTTCCTTTGTCATTACATCGTTCCTCTGATGTTCTTCTTTGATACCCTAGTGATTGATAAAGCCAAGCAATACCGTAGACTCGATCCCTTCCTTTGGACCTTGATTCCCCTGGCTTACATGCTCTTTGCCCTTTTCAATGGGTTGGTATTGAAGTGGCCGATTCCAGGTGCAAAAGATAGTCCCTTTGCCTATTTCTTTATCAATGTTAATAAATACGGCTGGGGCTTTGTTGGCAAATGGGTAGTGATCATCTTTATCGCCTACCTCTTGGCTGGCTATGTGCTCTATGGGATTAAAAATATCAAGCGGAAATCGGCTGTTTCTTAGTAAAAACCGAACATTATTCGGACGAAAAGTCATGATTTTAAATTTTTTTGAAAAATATTGAGTTTTTTCTTGCATGTCGTTTGAAACTGTGATATAGTTATCTCAATTAAATAAATCCTTTAATCCTGTCCCGTGAGGCAGGCAAGGAGACTGTGAAAAACAATGGCTAGGACCGTAGGGCGAGACTCTATCCTCTTAGACCATTCATTTGCTGAACCTCCTTGAAAAAGGAGGTTTTTCTTTTACAACTAAGGAGGACTGAATGAAAACCAAAGAAGTCGTTGATGATTTGACGATGAAACGGGCCATTACCCGGATCACCTACGAAATCATTGAACGAAACAAAGATTTAAGCCAGATTGTGCTGGTGGGGATCAAGACGCGTGGTGTTTACATCGCTCGCCGTATCCAAGAACGCCTCTCTCAGCTGGAACAAATCGATGTCCCTGTTGCAGAACTAGATACCAAGCCTTTCCGAGATGACATGAAGGCGACTGAGGATACAACGGTCTTACCAGTTGATATCGCTCATAGAGAAGTCATTTTGATCGATGATGTCCTCTATACAGGTCGCACGATACGCGCTGCCATTGATAATCTGGTCAGTCACGGTCGTCCTGCTCGAGTGAGTCTGGCGGTTCTAGTCGACCGTGGGCATCGGGAGTTGCCGATTCGTCCGGACTTTGTTGGGAAAAATATCCCGACAAGTAAGTCAGAGGAAATCATTGTCGAGATGGTGGAACTAGACGGTCAAGACCGCGTCCTCATCAAAGAAGCTTAAACAAATTGTAAACTATTTGCATTCACATTTTAAAAGGAGAATCAACATGTCTGAAAATCAAATCGCTCTTAAAAACCTTGTCTCAATGGAAACTCTTACCAATGAAGAAGTAATGGCATTGATCAAACGTGGGATTGAGTTCAAAAACGGAGCAAAAGCAGCCTACGAAGACCAACACATCATCTCAAACCTTTTCTTTGAACCTTCAACTCGTACCCACAAAGCCTTTGAAGTGGCAGAGTTGAAATTGGGATGTGATCTCCTTGACTTTGATGTGAAGACAAGCTCTGTGAACAAAGGGGAAACACTTTACGATACCATCTTGACCATGTCAGCTCTTGGAGTAGATGTCTGCGTCATCCGTCACCCTGAAGTGGACTACTACAAAGAATTGGTTGAAAGCCCAACGATCACAGCCTCTATCGTCAATGGTGGGGACGGTTCAGGTCAACACCCAAGCCAAAGCCTGCTTGATTTGATGACTATCTACCAAGAATTCGGTCACTTTGATGGCTTGAAAGTTTGTATCGCTGGGGACTTGGATCACTCACGTGTGGCAAAATCAAATATGCAAATCTTGAAACGTTTGGGAGCAACCCTCTACTTTGCAGGTCCAGACGAATGGAGAAGTGCGGAATTTGAAGACTATGGAAGTTTCGTCACTATCGATGAAGTCATTGAAGAAGTAGATGTGATGATGTTCTTGCGTGTGCAACACGAACGTCATGATTACGAATCACTCTTCTCTAAAGAAAACTACCACCGTCTTCATGGCTTGACTCAAGAACGTTATGACCGTATGAAAGATACAGCGATCCTGATGCACCCAGCACCAGTCAACCGTGACGTTGAAATTGCGGACCACTTGGTAGAAGCTCCTAAATCACGTATCGTAGAACAAATGACCAACGGTGTCTTTGTCCGTATGGCCATCATTGAAGCCGTCCTTAAAGGTCGCGGTGCAAAATAAGATAACTGACAATTCATTGAAAGGAAAGAAAGAGGACAGAGTAGACAGCTACATGGAATCTGACTTTCCTTTTTTTGAGGAACTATGATAAAATTGGATTAGTGTAAAAGAAGGGAGGGGTTCGATGAAACGATTATTGGTCCTAGAGGATGGGACTGTATTTGAAGGAGAAGCCTTTGGTGCAGACTTATATGTGACTGGTGAATTGGTCTTTACGACAGCCATGACAGGCTATCAAGAATTGATCACGGATCAGGCTTTTAGTGGCCAGATCCTCTCCTTTACCTTTCCAGTTATTGGCGCAACAGGGATCAATCGGGACGATTCTGAATCCATTACACCCACTTGTTTGGCAGTAGTGGTTCAACATCTGGTGGAGATGCCGAGTAATTGGCGACAGCAGATGACCTTGGATGAATTCTTGAAGCGAAAAAAAATCCCTGGTATTGTAGGGATTGATACAAGACAGGTAGCAAAAATTGTCCGCAAGTATGGACGGATGAAGGCGACTGTCATTAACAAGGGGGATTCGATCGAGCATATCTTAGATCAGTTGCGAGCGACAGTCCTTCCCAAAGACCAAGTGCGTCAAGTCTCGACAAAAACGGCCTATGCTGTACCAGGTTTTGGAAAGAGTATTGCCTTGATTGATCTAGGGGTCAAGCACTCTGTCTTACGCCAGCTGAGTCAAAGGGACTGTAATGTGACAGTTTATCCCTATGATATCTCTTATGATGAACTGATGGAACAGCAACCAGATGGGGTTATTTTATCCAGTGGGCCTGGCGATCCCCATCAGGTGAAAAAACTCTGCCGCTTGATCAAAAAGCTCAATGGTCAAATTCCGATCTGGGGCATGGGCTTGGGAGCACAGGTACTGGCTCAAGCTTATGGAGCGGAGCTAGCTCCCATGGAAGTCGGGCATTTCGGCTTAAATATTCCTGTGCGTGAAATTGCGACAGGAAAAATTGAGATAACGAGTCAAAATCACTTGTATAGTATTGCGAGAGATAGGCTGCCCCATGATTTATTGGTCACGCATGAAAATGTCAATGACCATAGTATCGAAGCTTTTCGCCATCGTTACCAACCGATTTTAGGGGTTCAATTCCAAGTGGATGCGAGTCCAGGGCCAAGGGAAAATCTCTATTTTTACGATGAATTTTTAGAATTGATTGATGCTAAAATTCACGAAAGTAGAAGGGAGAAGGAATGATGAACCAAAACCAGAAATTGCTTCTCCTATGTGGAGATTCTTATCAGGATATTAGCCTCTTGGCTGCGGTAAATGAAGCACAAAAACTCAATGCCAAGGATGGGAATGCTCTGGTCCTTTATCTGGGCGAAGAAAATACTATCACACAAGAAGCCAGAGAACAGGTTGTAGTCAGTAAGCTTAAGCTGGATGCTCTTAGGACGATTCTTCTTTCTTATACTGGATCTCGCTTGCTCTTAGCCTTTGCGGATAAACAGATTTTGAACCTCTTGTTTCGTTTGGAAGAAACTGGATTTTTCAAAGAGGCATCGATTAGGATTATTGGACCGAGTCTCCAACGCTACCGGACCTTTTATCAGCAGGCGGATCAACGACGCCTTTTTCAAGAGCTGGGCTATCAGGTACCCGCTTCCGCACTGGTTGGTTCTGTTCGAGAAGCCATTGAGTTTTCTGAAGGCATTCAATTTCCCATTATGATCTGGCCGGTAGCGAGTAAGCAAGGGCAGGGGCGAAAGATTGCTCATAACTTGGATGACTTGTGCGAAGCAGTAGAAACGGGACTTGCTGTCTCTCCAAGTCAGCAGTGTTTGCTAGAATTTTCGACCTATGGCTTTAAGGAATTGGATTTTGTGGTCATGCGTGATCGCGAAGACAATCACTACTTGGCAGCTTCTATTGAAAGCATTGATCCTGTCGGGATCCACTCTAGTGACTCTTATCAATTTATGCCAGCGGTCACCCTGACTGACCGGGAGTTTCAAAATCTTCGAGAAGCAGCGATCCACATCAGTCGCTATTTGAAGCTGACAGGAGCGATTTCGATCAAGTTTGCTTTGGATCCGACGAGCTATGCTTTTTATATCCTAGAAGTTAATCCATTTGCTTCAGACAGTATCTCAATGGCCTCTATGGGCTTGGGCTATTCCTTGTTTGAGCAAGGAGTAGAGCTACAATTGGGGCGTTCTCTCGAGCATTTGCCTCACCCCTTATTAAAGGATCTAAAGGCTGTTTACGAACCGAGTTTGGACTATATATTCTTTAAGATCCCGATTTTTTCTGATGCTGCTAAAAATGCCCGCCTCAATACCCAAATTCACTCTTATGGGGCAGTTTATGGATTTGGGAAGAGAATCGATGAAGCTTATCAACAAGCCCTAGAAACCATTAAAGATAAGAACTTGCTGACCATCCTTCCTGAGGAAATGAGCGATGATGAATTAATCCAGAAAATTGCTCGTCATATGCCCCACCGGCTCTTCTATATCTTAGAAGCTTTGAAACGTGGTTTTGAGTTTGAGGAACTCTTGGATTTGAGTAAATTAGCACCAGTTTATTTGCAGGTCCTAGCCAACCTTGTAGCAATGGAAAAAGCAGCAGAAGTTGCAACAAGCCCAGCCTTTCTTCCGGTTGAGCCATCAGCTGGCTTATATGAGGTCAAAGCGGGAGCAGCCTATTATCTGACCCAAAACGGAACCAATGAATCATTGGGTTTGGACGCTGCTTGTGTCTTGGTGGATGATCTAGAAATCTGCGATGAGCATTTTTACCAAAAGGTGAGAAAGCAAGTGAAAGAGCTGAAAGAAAAAGGACAACAGGTGATCTTAGTCACCAATCGTCCTTTTACAGAATCTTTGGCAGATAAAGTCTATTATCTCCCTATCCATGAGACAAGCCTTCACCTGATTCAGAAAATTGATCAGGTCAAAGATATAATCTATCTTTCTAACATACAATAAGAGAGTGGGACAGAAATCGGTAATTCGTTAGAATTCGATTTCGACGTCCCGCCTCCGCACAGTTGAGTAGGGCTGTAAAAGCTGATGAAATCAGCGTAGTAGAGCCCACTCAACCACTGCGTCTTGCTCGAAAATCCAAAAACAATTAAGAGGCTAGGACTTTTGTCCCAGCCTCTTTTTACTTTCTTTCTTATATTTTGGTCACAATACCGATAATGGTATCAACAGCGCGTTCCATGGTTTGGAGACTTACGTATTCAAAGCGACCATGCATGTTTTCGCCACCGGCAAAGATATTTGGTGTTGGAATCCCCATAAAGGAAATTTTAGATCCATCTGTACCACCGCGGATTGGTTCAATGATTGGAGTGATTCCAAGATCTTCCATGACTTCCTTAGCAAGGGTAATCGGTGTCATATCTTTTTCAATCACTTGCTTCATGTTGTAATACTGATCTTTGAGGGTGAGGAGAACGCGTTCGCTACCGAGTTCCGCATTCATCTGATCAGCAATAGATTTCATGAGGTCTTTGCGTTTCTCAAAGCTTTCAGTTTCAAAGTCCCGAATGATGTAGCTAGCACTTGCTTCCTCGACAGTTCCATCGATGTTCATCAAGTGGTAGAAGCCTTCATAGCCTTCGGTTAATTCTGGACGTGCTCCTTCAGGGAGTTTGTTATGGAAATCAATGGCCAATTGAAGAGCGTTGATCATTTGACCTTTGGCTGTACCTGGGTGGACATTGCGTCCTTTGAAGGTAATTTCAGCCCCAGCTGCTGAGAAGGTTTCGTATTGAAGCTCTCCAAGAGGACCCCCATCGACAGTATAGGCAAAGTCTACGTCAAAATCCTCTGCATCAAATTGATCTGCCCCAACTCCGATTTCTTCATCTGGACCAAAGCCGACACGGATTTCTCCGTGTTTGATTTCAGGATGAGCTGTCAGGTATTCAATAGCTGTCATGATTTCAGCGATACCTGACTTATCGTCTGCACCCAGAAGAGTAGTACCATCCGTCGTGATCAAGGTTTGTCCCTTGTAGTTGTTCAAATGAGCAAAATCGGCTGGATCGAGTGTGAAACCAGAGTCACCAAGGGCAATGACACCCCCATCATAATTCTCAACGATTTGTGGATTGACATTTTCGGCATTGAAGTCAGCGGTATCCATGTGAGAGATAAATCCAATCTTGCGTGTAAAGCTTGGATCATTAGCTGGAAGCGTTCCAATAGCATAGCCGTTTGGCAAATAGTAGACGTTTTGAAGACCCACGCGTTTCATCTCAGGGATCAATACATTTGTTGCAAAATCAACCTGTGATTGGGTACTTGGAGTGGTTGTAGAGTTTTCGTCTGAACGTGTGTTAACCTTTACATAGGTAATAAAACGGTCCAACAAATTTTGGTATTTCATGGTCATTCTCCTTTTTCAGTTTCAATTAATTTGTGAATAGCATGGGCCACGCCATCCTCATCATTGGTCAGGGTGATGAAGTCTGCGATTTCCTTGACAGCAGTATTTCCATTTCCCATAGCGACGCTGTAACCAGCAAAACGTAGCATTTCAAGGTCATTATTGGCATCTCCAAGAGCCATGACCTGGTCTCTCCTGTAGCCTAATGTTTGGCTTAATGCTTGAAGAGCAGAAGCCTTGCTAGCTCCTTTTGGCAAGATTTCAAACAAGATATCCTGTGAACGAACAGTGTTAAAATCGGCTTCCAACGCAGCCTCGTGCTGAGCTTGGAAGGCATCAATAGCAGAAGGATCTCCTACATACATGGCTTGAAAAATAGGAACAAGGTTGGGTAGATCTTCTTCTGAGACAGGTGTCGGTTTACTATTAACAATGCCCGCATCCATCGTGACAATTTCACTGGCTTCAGGTGCGACCACTAGGTAGTGATCCATGTCAAATAAGGTTAGCTGGACATCTGTATCTTCCGTCAAAACATGCAACCGGTGCATATCCTCAAGGCTCAACTCTTCCTTGCCGATGATTTCCCAATTCTTAGTGGACAAGGTTGTACACCCGTTATTGATAATCATATAGTAGTTACCATCCGGAAGACCAATCTCTTCAAAGATAGGCCGTACACCCGCTAATGGACGCCCCGTACAGATCACAATGTCATAGCCGGCTTCATGGGCCCGGTGAAGAGCTTCAATATTACCTTTAGATAGAGTCTTATCCTCATGTAAGAGGGTTCCGTCCAAGTCAATCGCAATTAATCGAATCATTTGATTTCCTCCAAATCAAGAGGAACAAAGCCATCAATCACTTTTCCAATCACCCCAGGTTCCTCATCTAGTGGAATGATTTGATCACTATATTTCTTATTAAGGGAAACCAGTCGAATACCGTTGGCCTCACGAAAGACACGTTTGATCAACGTTTGCCCATCAAAATCAATGGCATAAATAGCCCCTGCCTGATCATAATAGGTTTGCTTGATTAACACAACAGCCCCTTTTTCGTATTTAGGCTCGAGGGAATCCGTATGAATCCAAAAAGCCAAATCGTAAGGAATCTTTTGATCAAACCAAACGATATCAGCTTGCTTCTGATTTTGGTAAGCTGCAAAAGAATCATAGACAGAATACGAGTGGTATTGCTTTTCAATTTTCTGTCTTTCTTTCTGATGGGTCAAGAGACTCTTTCCGTAAGAAAGAAGATTTTCTTGATTTCCTTCATCAAGCTGTTTATATAATCGTTCAATCTCTGAATCAATGACTACAAAATCATTGCGCAATCGAGGGTCAATATCAGCAACTGCTACCTGGAAAAAGGCTGCAATCTTCTCTAAATTTTCGGGAACGGGAAGAGAAGTCCCTTTTACATATCCAGTTAGGGTACTTGCAGGGATTCCAGTAATACGAGATAATTCGATCTGCTTTTTTCCTTGTTCTTTCAGTAATTCTCTAATCTTTTCCGATATAATCCGTAATGCCTCTTTGTCTTGAGGGCTTGCTTTTCCACGACCTCTGGCCAACGTACTCACCTCCTTGTATTTACCCTTACTATTATAATGAATTAAATCGAAAAAGTAAATAGAAATCCCTGAGAAATGCGAAAAAAGATGAATTTGATCTAAATCGGATTTTCTTTATAAATTTTATCTGCTATTCCTTTACTTTTTGAGGAAAAAGGTCTAAGATAAAACCAAAGAGTTCATGGAGGTGGAGCTATGATTCGTATCGTTCAAGTCAAAGATGCAGGTCAAATTAGAGATTTATGTCACCAGTCTTTGGGTTATGATTCAACCCTTGAGAAAGTGGCAGCTCAGATCGATAAATTAAATTCGCCAGATTCGGGTCATTTTTGCTTTGTTTATGAAGAGGACCAAACAGGCCATATTCTTGGTTATGTGGAGGCAGAAGTTTATGAAAGTCTCTATAGTGATGCTGGTCTAAATATTTTAGGACTTGCGGTTTTTCCATCTGCTCAAGGACGTGGGATCGGTCGCCAATTGATGGAACGAGTTGAAGAACTTGCCAAAAGCAAGCATTATGCTTTTATCCGTTTAAATTCTGCCTCTCATCGAAAAGAAGCTCATCTCTTTTACGAACGAATAGGTTATGAGGGAAATAAAACGCAGAAGCGATTTTTGAAAATAATGAATTAAGATAGGCAAAGGCCTATCTTTTTTGTTATAATGAAGAGTACGATTAATTTTACTAGGAAGATGATTATGCCAAATTTTGAAGAATTAAAAAAACGACAAGAGAAGATTCGGAACTTCTCGATCATCGCCCATATTGACCATGGAAAGTCAACCTTGGCCGATCGAATCTTAGAAAAAACCGAAACCGTGTCTAGTCGGGAGATGCAAGCCCAACTTTTAGATAGTATGGACCTGGAGCGGGAACGTGGGATTACCATCAAGCTGAATGCTATCGAGTTGAACTACACGGCTAAAGATGGGGAAACCTATATCTTCCACTTGATTGACACACCAGGACACGTGGACTTTACCTATGAGGTTTCGCGGTCGCTCGCTGCCTGTGAGGGAGCCATTCTCGTAGTGGATGCCGCTCAAGGGATTGAAGCCCAGACTCTAGCCAATGTTTACCTAGCGCTGGACAATGATTTGGAAATCCTGCCAGTCATTAATAAGATTGACTTGCCAGCTGCAGATCCAGAACGTGTGCGCACAGAAGTAGAAGATGTCATCGGGTTGGATGCTAGTGAAGCTGTCCTAGCCTCTGCCAAAGCTGGTATTGGGATTGAAGAGATTTTGGAGCAGATCGTTGAGAAAGTTCCAGCACCGACGGGTGATGTTGAAGCCCCTCTTCAAGCCTTGATCTTTGACTCTGTTTATGATGCCTATCGTGGGGTAATTCTTCAGGTCCGAGTGGTCAATGGAATGGTTAAACCAGGCGATAAGATCCAGCTCATGAGCAATGGCAAGACCTTTGATGTCACTGAAGTTGGCATCTTTACTCCTAAAGCAGTCGGTCGTGATTTCCTGGCAACTGGGGATGTTGGCTATATTGCGGCCTCTATCAAGACCGTTGCGGACACCCGTGTCGGGGATACGGTGACCCTAGCGACCAATCCAGCAAGTGAGCCCCTTCATGGATACAAGCAAATGAACCCAATGGTTTTTGCTGGTCTTTATCCAATCGAATCTAACAAATACAATGATCTTCGGGAAGCTTTGGAAAAATTGCAATTGAATGACGCCAGTCTTCAATTTGAACCGGAAACTTCTCAGGCCCTTGGTTTTGGTTTCCGTTGTGGTTTCTTGGGGCTCCTTCATATGGACGTTATCCAGGAGCGTTTGGAGCGTGAGTTCAATATTGACTTGATTATGACGGCACCGTCTGTTATCTACAAGGTTAATTTGACAGATGGAGAAGCACTGGATGTCTCCAACCCTTCTGAGTTCCCAGATCCAACCAAGATCGCTTCGATCGAAGAACCGTATGTTAAAGCCCAAATCATGGTGCCACAAGAGTTTGTCGGGGCGGTTATGGAATTAGCCCAACGGAAACGCGGGGATTTTGTGACCATGGATTACATCGATGAAAATCGGGTAAATGTCATCTATCAAATCCCACTGGCGGAAATTGTCTTTGATTTCTTTGATAAATTGAAATCTTCTACTCGTGGCTATGCGAGCTTTGACTATGAGTTGTCTGAATACCGTCCATCTAAATTGGTTAAAATGGATATCCTTCTCAATGGCGATACCGTCGATGCCCTCAGCTTTATCGTTCACAAGGACTTTGCCTATGAGCGTGGTAAGTTGATTGTTGAGAAACTCAAGAAGATTATCCCTCGTCAACAGTTTGAAGTGCCTATCCAAGCAGCCATCGGTCATAAGATCGTGGCCCGTACAGATATCAAGGCCCTTCGTAAGAACGTCTTGGCCAAGTGTTATGGTGGGGACGTCTCACGGAAACGCAAGCTTCTTGAAAAGCAAAAAGCTGGTAAGAAACGGATGAAAGCAATTGGATCTGTAGAAGTACCACAGGAAGCCTTCTTATCTGTCTTGTCAATGGATGAAGAATAACATTTAGAGAGTGGGACAGAAATCGGTAATTCGTAAGAATTCGATTTCGTCGTACCACCTCCGCACAGTTGAGTAGGGCTGTAAAAGCTGATGAAATCAGCGTAGTAGAGCCCACTCAACCACTGCGTCTTGCTCGACAATCCAAAAATAATTGAGAGGCTAGGACTTTTGTCCCAGCCTTTTGTTTTAGGTTTGAAAGAAATAAACTGAATGAGAAAGGTTCCATCAGATGTGACACTTATCCTATTTTAAAATACCCACTTTCATGGTAGACTAGAGGAAAGAAAACGTTCTCAAGGAGGTTGAGCATGAAACACAAATTATGGGTTACATCACTGACGATTCTTTCTACCTGCACACTAATGGCTTGTAGTCACACCACTCAAAAGGACACAGCAGCTTCTTCTACAAAAGAAAGTAGCAGCAAAGTCGAAAAGCAAACAAGCAGCTCTTCGTCAAAGGATACTGCTTCTACAAAGAAAACCACTTCCAGTCAAGAAACCAAGCGGATTGGAAATGCAGATTATGGTTACATCGATATTCCAAGTAAATGGATCAAGTTCACGGATATCGATGGGACAGAAGCTGTCCAATATACAGATGGCAGTGGCTATAATATTGTCACCTTGAACAGCTTTACCCGGGAAAAGGCCAAAGTTCCTGCGGATATCGAGTTTAATGCTGAATTTCTAGCCAAGAAACTGGCTGTAATGTGGCAAGATAACCAGGATGTTGGGAAGATGACGGGAGCTCGGACTAAAGTCTCAGGTCTGGACGCCTACCAGCTTCAAATTGTCATGAAATCTGGTCAATACCTGATTACTTGGATTTTCCAGAAGGGTGAAAAAGTTTATACCATTTCTTTTGAAGGGGATGCAGAAACCTTGAAAACCTTTATCCCATACATTGAAGACACTTGGAGCCTAGATGGAACAGGCGCTGTAACGGATTAATCAAGTGAGATAGATCGCAAGATCTATCTTTTTTCACAGTCTTTGTGGTATAATCTTTCTATTGTTTAGAAGAGGAAATAGAGGATGACACAGGAAATTGATATTGAAAAATACCATCAGTTAGCTCTCCAAAAGCAAAAGGAGCACCGCAAGGTATTGGCAAATCTCAAGAAGAAGCCACCTAAGAATTTAGATAAAATAGCTCAGGAAATCCACGATGAAGTTTTCCAAGAAATCGACTGTACGGCTTGTGCTAATTGCTGCAAAACCTTAGGGCCCGATTTTAAGGAAGCGGATATCACGCGGATCGCCAAATATTTCAAGATGAAGCTTCCTGCCTTTGAGGCAGAATTTCTTCAAGTTGACGAAGATGGGGACAAGGTTTTTAAATCCATGCCTTGCCCCTTTCTTGGTGGGGACAATCTCTGTTCCATCTATGATGTTCGTCCAAAAGCTTGTCGGGAATTCCCGCACACCGATCGCAAGAAGATTTATCAGATCAACCATCTGACCATCAAGAATACCCTCACTTGCCCAGCAGCTTATTTATTTGTAGAAAAATTGAAGGATCGTTTGTAATGGCATATACATTTTTACTTTTTGATTTGGACCATACCTTGTTGGACTTTGAATCTGCTGAAGAAACAGCCTTGACGCAGATGTTAGAAGACATGAATTTTCCAGATGTACAGGCCTTTAAGGATTACTACAAACCCATGAACCAAGGACTCTGGAAGGATTTGGAGCAAAAGAAATTGACCAAGCAAGAGCTCGTGGATAGTCGGTTTGCGATTGGGTTTGCCCACTTTGGGATCACGGTTGATGGGGCTGAGATGGCTCTTCGCTACCAAGATTACATCAGTCTTCAAGGGCAGTCTTTCCCAGGTGCGGAGGACTTACTGGCCCGACTTGAAAAAGCGGGTTACCAGCTCTATGGTGCAACGAATGGAGTGACTGCCATTCAAGAAGGACGCTTGGCTCATTCTACAATTGCTTCTTATTTCAAAGAGGTCTTTATCTCTGAGCAGCTTCATACTCAGAAACCAGAACCTGCATTTTTTGACAAAGTTGGCCAACTGATTCCAGGTTTTAGCAAGGAAGAGACCCTTATGATCGGAGATTCCTTGACGGCGGATATCGCAGGAGGCCATGCTGCGGGGATTGATACCGTCTGGTATAATCCTGATCGTAAGGAAAATACCAGCCTGGTAGTACCGACTTATACCGTTAGCAACTATCAAGAAATCGCCGATTTACTGATAAAATAAAAAATTTTAAATACTGTCAAGTTTTTTTCTTGACAGGTCTATAAAATGTGTTATAATAGATCATGTGCTAAATAGCTTGTCTATTTCACCGAAAATTAAAATATAGAAAAGAGACTTATAAAAATGGCAGTTAAAATTCGTTTGACTCGTATGGGTTCTAAGAAAAAACCTTACTACCGTATTAACGTAGCAGATTCACGTTCACCACGTGATGGACGTTTCATCGAAACAGTTGGAACTTACAATCCACTTGTTGAAGAAAACCAAGTAACTTTGAAAGAAGACCGCGTTCTTGCATGGTTGGCTGATGGAGCTCAACCTTCAGATACAGTTCGCAACATCCTTTCAAAAGCTGGTGTGATGAAGAAATTCCACGATTCTAAATTCTCAAAATAATTTTTTAAGTAGGTTGATGTATGGATACGATTGAAAATCTCATTATTGCAATTGTGAAACCCTTGATTTCACAACCGGATGCCTTAACCATCAAGATCGAAGATACTCCTGAATTCTTGGAGTACCACCTTGACCTTGATCCTAGCGATGTTGGTCGTGTAATCGGTCGAAAAGGTCGCACCATTTCTGCGATAAGAACGATTGTCTACTCTGTCCCAACTGAAGATAAAAAAGTAAGAATCGTTATTGATGAAAAATAAAAAGGCGGGACTTAGTCCCGTTTTTTGTTGCAAGGAGAAAGAATGAAAGAAGTGACTATTCGGCAGTTACAAGCCTATTTACAAGAACATTACCAGAATACCCGGACGGAAGAAGGTTTGTTTATCAAGCTGGTTGAAGAGGTTGGCGAAGTAGCCGAGGTGTTAAATGGACGTTCTGGACGGAAAGCGGGTGTCCAAGATTCAAATGAGGAATTGGCTAAAGAACTAGCTGATATCATTCACTACACGGTCGCTATCGCGGCCATTAATGAAATCGACCTTACTAAAACTATCTTTGAAAAAGATAAAACAGCAGCCGTAAAATACCAGCACGAGCGGGATTTGGAGCAGTTTCTAGCAGATAAGTCCATTTGAGAAAATCTCTTGAACGTGATAAAATAGAGTGAATAAACTACACTGGAGAAATCATGAATTACTTTAATGTTGGGAAAATTGTCAATACCCAAGGCTTACAAGGAGAAATGCGGGTCTTGTCTGTGACAGACTTTGCGGAAGAGCGTTTTAAAAAAGGAGCTGAGTTGGCGCTCTTTGATGAGAAGGATCGTTTTGTCCAAACGGTGACCATTGCTAGCCACCGCAAGCACAAGAACTTCGACATCATCAAGTTTAAGGATATGTACCATATCAATGCCATTGAGAAATTCAAAGGCTTTAGCCTCAAGGTTGCAGAAGAAGACTTGACGGATTTGGAGGATGGCGAGTTTTATTACCATGAGATCATCGGCCTTGATGTTTACGAGAATGACCAACTAATCGGTCAGATCAAGGAAATCCTGCAACCAGGTGCCAATGATGTCTGGGTCGTGAAACGCAAAGGCAAACGAGATCTTCTTTTGCCATATATTCCACCTGTAGTCTTGAATATTGATATCCCAGGAAACCGGGTGGATGTAGAGATCTTAGAAGGGTTAGACGATGAAGATTGATATTTTAACCCTCTTTCCAGAGATGTTTTCTCCCCTTGAGCATTCCATCGTCGGAAAGGCTCGTGAAAAAGGTCTATTAGAGATCAACTACCATAATTTCCGCGAAAATGCAGAGAAGGCGCGGCATGTGGACGATGAACCTTATGGTGGCGGGCAAGGCATGCTTCTACGAGCGCAGCCGATTTTTGATGCCTTTGATGCCATTGAGAAAAAGAATCCGCGCGTGATCCTGCTGGATCCTGCTGGTCGGACCTTCGACCAAGCCTACGCAGAAGAGTTGGCTCAGGAAGAAGAATTGATTTTTATCTGTGGTCACTATGAGGGCTACGACGAGCGGATCAAGACCTTGGTGACGGATGAGATTTCTCTTGGCGATTATGTCCTGACGGGTGGCGAGCTAGCGGCCATGACTATGATTGATGCGACGGTACGCTTGATTCCAGAAGTGATCGGAAAAGAGTCCAGCCACCAGGATGACAGTTTCTCCTCTGGTCTCTTAGAGTATCCTCAATACACCCGGCCTTATGAATACAGAGGAATGACAGTTCCAGATGTTCTTATGAGTGGCCATCATGAAAATATCCGTCAGTGGCGCCTCTATCAGAGTTTGAAAAAGACCTTAGAACGTCGTCCAGACTTGCTAGAAAACTATGAGTTGACAGCAGAAGAAGAGAAGATGTTGGAACAAATTAAACAAGAAGACTAACAGCGTCAGCTGTTTTTCTTTTGCCTCAAAAATTTATGAAAAAAACTTTTAAAACCTACTAGTTATTGGTAACAAAATGTGGTATGCTAAGGGGTAGAGAAACTTCAAGAAAATGATTAAGTTTTGGGGGTGAGTTTAATGGGAAAGAAATTAGGAAAATCGGTTTTCACGACTGGGATTGCTGCAACAACAGTCCTATCTGGTATGTTTCATCACAAAGCAAATGCCGAAGAGGTCAAGCAAAATGAAAATCCAGAAACCAACAGCACGGAAGTAGTTGAAAAACCAATTACAGTTGATGAGTTGAAGCAAATCACAGCTCAAAAAGGGCAAGTGGTGAAAGATGTCCACTACCAAGAGCAAAAAGTGATCGATGCTCAAACAGAAGTCAAGGCTGCTGGACAAGAACTGGAAGAAAAGAAAGCAGAAGTGACGGATGCGGAAAACCTCATCGCAACGACTTCGGATGCCCAAGTTCAGAATGCAGAAAATGACGTCAAGGTGGCTCAAGCCTATGTGACTATTGAAGAAAATAAGGTTCGAGAAGCAGAAGCTGCTCATGACCAAGTCGTAGAGGCTGTTCGTCAACAGGAAAATCAGGTTACTGCTCAGGAATCTTTGGTCGATGTAGCACAAAATGAATTGAACCAAGCCAAAGCACCGATTTCAAATGATGAGAATGTACTCAACCAGGCTTTGTTGGAGCAAAGTCAAGTCGAGCAAAGTATCCGAGAATCTCAGAATCATCTTGCAACCTTGCAAGCGAGTCAGCAAACTGGCTCAGATACTGTGGCTCAAATTGAGAACGACATTCAACTGGCTCAAACGCGTCTAACAGATTTGAAAGCGGTCATCGCTACCAAGGAAGCAGAATTGGCAGCCTTAGAACAAGCAGCGGCCAATAGCCCAGTTCAGTTGAGTCAAGCGACTTATGAAGGTTATTTGCAACACTTAGCAGACAATGGCAATGAAGCTGCAGCGAGCGCTTTAGCCCTCTACAAACGTGGTCGTGAAGAAGACGGCTTAACGGTTGGAGAGTCTGGATCCTTGCAAGCTAACCTCCGAGCACTTGAAATTGCTGATGCTATCAACGCTTATCGTCGCAATGCCGGCTTGCCTGAATTGGAACTGGATCCCTATTCCCTTCCAGCCAGTCAAGTACAGTTGGAATACTTCAAAAAAGCCAACTGGCATATGTTTAAGTATTTGCCAAACGAGAACATCGCTTATGGCTTCTCACCTGCTGGTGCGGTTGACTTTTGGTACAATGAAAAAGCGGCTTATCAGGAAGTAGCGGCTCAATATGGTCTACCAACAGACGAAACACAAATCGATGCCAATGACATTTATATGAAAATTGGGGCTGAGGCCTTTGCGAAGGTTGGTCACTACCTCCAAATGGTAGACAACAAAGCGACAGCTTTATCAGTCGCTTATGACCCAAGCAATGCTATGTCAGAAGCAGCTTTCTTACATAGTCCGGTCCATTCAGCAGTGTCAACCAGTGCACTCGCTTACCAATTGCGTCAGGGAGCTGGCGCAACGACGACAAGATCAGATGTGAAAGCAAAATCTGATGAAGTCGCTAATCTCAAGTTAGACAAGGCCAATCAAGAGTCTCAAATCATTATCCTGCAAGGCAAGTTAGAAGATGCCCGCCATACCAATTCAAATGTGGCAGTAGAGATGGCCAATGTCCAAAAGACCATCCAAAATTACAAGATTCTTCTCGTTAGCAAGGACCATGCGGTTGAAAAGGCGAAGGCGACTCTTGGTGTATCTCGAGGTCGGATTGAAGCAGCCATCCAACCAAAAGAAGCGGCCCTTCAAAAAGCGAAGGATTTGTTAGCGGCTGCGCGTGAGAAATTAGATCGTTTAAAAGCAGAAGAAGCAGAAAAAGCCCAAGTCGTTCAAGAAGCGCATGAGGGCTTGAAGGCGGCGCAAGAGCGACTAGTTGCAGCTGAAAAACGTCTTTCTGACTTTAAAAATGCTCCAGAATTATTGGTCAAAGCCCAATCCGTTTTATCAGCTGCGGTGGCTAATTTAGAGAATAAAAAAGAAAAATTGGAAGCAGAATTCACAACCCTTCAATCTTATCAAAGTGTCGTGGAACTGTTGAATTCCCAATATGAAGATCTAGCTTCTCGGATGGATCCAGCTATTTTAGAAGCAGCAGATATGCCAATGGATATCCGCTCAAGCAATCCAACAACTTTCTCGGATAGACCAACGGTTCTTCCAACAACTACCAATAGTCCACAAGTGCAAGCACCAACAGCTAGTCCAGCTCCAAAACAAGAAGCTAAAGTAGAAGAAATCAAACCGAAAAAAGAAAACAGCCAAGCTGTGGCTGGATCTGATTCCTCCAAATATGCAGTAGCAACAACAGGTGTTGCCGTCGGGCTACTTGCTGGATTGTTTGGTTTCAAGAAAAAGAAACAATCATCAAAAAATGATTAAGACATACCGAAGATAGAGTGGATGCTTAGACATTTTATTGCTTAAACTCTTCAAAGAAGATATATGAGGGTGGGAAAAGAACTCTTTTAACAAAATGAGTTCATTCCCACTCTTTTTTGTACACTTTTGTATCTTTTGGAAGAAAATGACAGAAAATGATAAAAAATGTTGACAATTTTGAAAGATAGAGTATAATAGTTTTTGTAATCGATTGCAAAAGGAGGGGAAATGCTTAAATCTGAACGAAAACAGTTTATCCTCGAAAAGGTTTTGAAGGAAAAATTTGTCTCTTTGGAGACTCTTGTACAAGATTTGGGAACATCTGAATCGACTGTTCGTCGGGATTTGGATGAGTTAGAGGATGAAAGCAAACTTCGCCGGGTCCACGGTGGGGCGGAAAGTCTTCACTTTCTTCAAGAGGAAGAAAGTAATAAAGAAAAATCTATCAAAAACATTCAAGTTAAGTCAAAAATTGCAGTAAAGGCAGCGGAATTGATCAAAGATCACGATGTGGTCTTTATCGATGCCGGGACGACCAATGAACTTCTAGTACAAGAAATTGTTAATCCAACGGTGACAGTAGTGACCAACTCGATTCACCATGCAACCAAGTTGGTTGAGCGAAATGTTCCAACAGTCATTATAGGTGGAATGGTTAAATCTTCTACAGATGCTAGTATCGGAGGAATCGCGCTCAATCAAATCGGTCAGTTAAATTTTGACAAGGCCTTTCTTGGAATGAATGGAATCGATGATGAGTTTTACAGCACTCCAGACCTGGAAGAAGGATCTGTCAAGCGTGCGATTATCGAAAATGCAAAAAAAACCTATATCCTAGCGGATGATTCGAAAATTGGCGTGACATCCTTTGTCAAAGTGGCTCCTATCAAGCGAGCCATGATTATCACCAATCAATGTGAACCGCAACGATTAAAGGTTTTAAAAGAAAAAACGGAGGTTATAGAGGTTTGATTTATACAGTAACACTGAATCCAGCCATTGACTATATTGTTCGACTCGATCATGTAGAGACGGGAGCGGTCAATCGGATGGCTTCGGAAGATAAATTCGCCGGTGGTAAAGGGATCAATGTCAGTCGTGTGTTGAAGCGTCTCGATATCGAGAACACAGCGACTGGATTTATCGGTGGTTTCACTGGACGTTTCATTGAAGACGTACTGACCAGCGAAGCCATTTCAACCAACTTTGTGACAGTGGACCAAGATACACGGATCAATGTCAAGATCAAAGCTGATGAGGAAACAGAGATCAATGGGAATGGCCCAGAAGTAACAGAAGCTCAGTTGCAAGAATTGCTCGACATCTTATCGAGTTTATCATCAGATGATGTGGTAGTCTTTGCAGGATCTGCTCCATCTTCACTTGGAAATGCTGTTTACAAACAATTGATCGCAGCAACTCGTGCGACAGGCGCGCAAGTCGTTTGCGACTTTGAAGGGCAAACCTTGATTGATTCCTTAGAGTTCAATCCCCAATTGGTTAAACCAAATAACCATGAATTGGGAGATATTTTTGGAGTTACCTTGACGGAATTACCAGAAATTGAACGTTACGCCAAAGAAATCTTGGCCAAAGGAGCACAAAACGTCATTATTTCCATGGCGGGTGATGGAGCTCTTCTTGTCAGTCCAAACGGTACTTACTTCGCAAAACCAATCAAAGGGGAAGTGAAGAATTCTGTTGGGGCTGGAGATTCCATGGTAGCAGGCTTCACTGGGAAGCTCGCAACAACAGGAGATGTCATCGAAGCCTTCAAATGGGGCGTGGCTTGTGGAACAGCGACCACCTTCTCAGATGATTTGGCAACAGCTGACTATATAAAAGAAACTTATGAAAAAGTAGAGGTAGAAAAACTATGAAAATTCAAGACGTTTTAAATAAAAACGTGATGTTGTTTGACCTTCAAGCGACAGATAAAGAGGGCGTGATCAATGAGATGATTCAATCGCTCGTTGATAATGGTGTGGTGACAGATTTTGACACCTTCAAGGCTGGAATCATGAACCGTGAAGCACAAACTTCAACTGGTTTGGGTGACGGAATTGCTATGCCCCACAGCAAAAACGAAGCAGTCAAAGAAGCAACAGTCTTGTTTGCAAAATCAAACAAGGGTGTGGACTATGCTTCACTGGATGGCCAACCAACAGACTTGTTTTTCATGATCGCAGCTCCAGAAGGGGCAAATGACACTCACTTGGCAGCCCTTGCTGAATTGTCTAAGTACTTGATGAAACCAGGATTTGCGGACAAACTTCGCCAAGCAAGCACTCCTGATCAAGTGATCGCAGCCTTTGATGCAGAAGAGCAAGAAGCTGCCGCTGAAGAAGCGAAAAAAGCAGAAGCAGTCAGAGAAGCAGCTTCGTCTGACAAACCTCTCATCGTTGCCGTTACAGCATGTACAACAGGTATCGCCCACACTTATATGGCAGAAGAAGCCCTCATCAAAAAAGGGGAAGAAATGGGTGTTATAGTCCGCGTTGAAACTAACGGTGCATCTGGTGTCGGCAACCGCTTGACAGCTGAAGAAATCGCAAAAGCTGAAGGGGTCATCATTGCAGCTGATAAAGCAGTTGAAACCGCTCGTTTCGATGGCAAAAAATTGATCTCTAAACCAGTCGCAGCCGGTATCCGTCAGACAGAAGACTTGATCCAAACCATCTTGGATGGCAAAGCAGATGTCTTCCACGCTGAAAATGCTGCACAAGCTAGCGCTAGCCAAGAAAAATTGAGCCTAGGTGGAGCCTTCTACAAACACTTGATGAGTGGGGTTTCTCAAATGCTTCCATTCGTTATCGGTGGTGGTATCTTGATCGCCCTTGCCTTCTTGATTGACCAAGTTCTTGGTGTACCTCAAGATCAATTGTCTAGTCTTGGTTCTTATCATGTATTAGCAGCACAATTTAAAACAATTGGTGGAGTAGCCTTTGGCTTCATGCTTCCTGTACTTGCAGGTTACATTGGATTCTCAATCGCTGAAAAACCTGGTTTTGTAGCAGGGTTTATCGCTGGATCTATTGCTAGCTCAGGGTCAGCATTTGGAAATATCGCCTACGGTGCTGCTAAAGGTGAATTACCAGCAGCAGTATCATCTGGTTTCCTTGGTGCCTTAGTTGGTGGTTTCCTAGCAGGTGGAGTGATTCTAGTTCTTCGTAAAGCCCTTGCAGGTCTTCCACGTTCTCTTGATGGTATCCGTTCAATCCTTCTCTTGCCATTGCTTGGTGTTGGTTTGACAGGATTCTTGATGTTCCTCATCAATATTCCAATGGCTGCTATCAATACTGGTCTTAACAACTTCCTTTCAAGCTTGTCAGGTAGCTCAGCTGTCCTTCTTGGACTTCTTGTCGGCGGTATGATGGCTGTCGATATGGGTGGACCAGTTAACAAAGCCGCTTATGTCTTCGCTACAGGTACACTTGCTGAATCTGTTGCTTCAGGTGGTTCTATTGTTATGGCAGCTGTTATGGCAGCTGGTATGGTTCCTCCATTGGCAGTATTCGTAGCAACTGTATTGTTTAAAGATAAATTCACACAGGAAGAACGAGATTCTGGTTTGACAAACATCGTTATGGGTCTTTCCTTCATCACAGAAGGTGCCATTCCATTCGGTGCAGCTGACCCAGCTCGTGCCATCCCTAGCTTCATTGCAGGTTCAGCATTGACAGGTGCCCTTGTTGGTCTTGCAGGCTTGAAACTTATGGCTCCTCACGGAGGAATCTTCGTTATCGCCCTTACATCAAATCCACTTCTTTACATCTTGTTCGTATTGATCGGTGCAGTCGTAAGTGGTATCTTATTCGGATTGCTTCGCAAACCTAAAAACTAAATATGATTAAAAGGTTGGGTCTTCCCCGGCCTTTTCTTCTTGTACTAGCAAAAAATCACCTCATTCGGCGTTGGTATCTTAAGCTGAATTATGGTATAATAAGCATAACGCATATTTTTAGGAGAATAAAAATGGATATTCAACGTGAAAAAGAATTTGTCAGCCAATACCACTATGACGCTCGTAATTTTGAGTGGGAAAAAGAAAATGGCATCCCTGAAACAAAAGTTGATGTAAACTTTCAATTGATCAATCGTGATCAAGAACAAAACACGACTTCTTTGATTGTCATCTTGAGCTACATGATCGTTTTTGACGGTTTTGTGATCAGCGGAACCATCACTCAAATCAACCACTTGTTTGGTCGTTATATCAATGAACCAAGTGAATTCAGCAAAGACGAAGTGGAAGAATTGGCTCGCCCTTGCTTGAATATGCTCAACCGTTTGACTTATGAAGTCACAGAAATTGCCCTCGATTTACCGGGTATTAATTTGGAGTTTTAATCAATGAAATTAGCAGTGATCACGGATTCGTCTGCCTATTTATCGCAAGACGTGCTCCATCACGACGACTTATTTATTTTAGAGATCCCGATCTATATCGATGGGGAGTCTTATGTTGAAGGGAAGAACCTGACACACGATGAGTTCTACCAAAAGATGGCTGCGTCTAAGGAATTGCCAAAGACTAGCCAGCCGAGTGTGGCAGAGTTAGAAGAAGTCTTATCTGGTTTGACAGCTAAGGGCTATACGCATGCTATCGGTCTTTTCTTGTCATCAGGTATTTCTGGTTTCTACCAAAATATCCAATATTTGAAGGACGAATTTGAAGGCTTGACCGTCGAATTTCCGGACTCAAAAATTACCAGTGCTCCTCTAGGAATGATGACAGAAGACTGCTTGAAATGGGCTGGTGAAGGCCGTTCCTTCGACGAGATTGTTGCCAATGTCCAACACCAGATTGATGGAACCTCTGCCTATATCATGGTGGATGATTTGAACCACTTGGTTAAAGGTGGCCGTCTGTCAAATGGGGCTGCTATTCTTGGGAACCTATTGAGCATCAAGCCTATTCTTCATTTTAATGATGAAGGCGTGATTGAGGTCTTTGAGAAAGTCCGGACGGAAAAGAAAGCCATGAAACGCTTGGTAGAGATTGTTGTATCAGATATCGCAGATGGTCATTACCAAGTCTTTGTCATCCACGCTAATGTCCCTGAAAAAGCAGAAGCACTTCGCCAACTGCTCATCGAAGAAGGAGTGGAAGGTGACATTCCTTTTGCTACCTTTGGAGGGGTTATTGGGACGCACCTAGGTGACCATAGCTTAGCAGTTGGGTATATCCCTATCGTTTAAGGAGTATTCTATGTCAATTAAAGTCATTATCGCAGGTTTCAAGGGAAGAATGGGACAAGCAGCCTTCAAGATGGTTTCAGAAGATCCTGAGCTAGAATTAGCTGGCTTGATCGATCCATTTACTGATGAGACAGAGGTTGCAGGGGTCCCTGTCTTTAATCGCAAAGAAGATGTTGTGGGTCTAGAGGCAGATGTTTGGGTAGATTTTACCATGCCCAAGGTCGCTTACGAAAATACTCGCTTTGCAATTGAGAATGGCTTTGCGCCTGTTGTGGGAACGACTGGATTCACTCCTGAGCAGATCCAAGAATTGACAGACCTTTCACGTGAAAAGGGCTTGGGTGGCTTGATCGCGCCGAACTTTGCCATCGGAGCCGTGCTTTTGATGCAATTTGCAGCGCAAGCAGCTAAGTATTTCCCGAATGTGGAAATTATCGAATTGCACCACGATAAGAAAAAAGATGCACCGAGTGGAACAGCCATTAAGACCGCTGAGTTGATCTCTGAGAAGCGCGAGAAGATCCAGCAAGGTGCAGCAGATGAAGAAGAGTTGATGCCTGGAGCAAGAGGTGCAGAGTTTGAAGGGATGCGCATCCATTCGGTTCGATTGCCTGGCCTAGTCGCTCACCAAGAGGTGATTTTTGGTAGCCAAGGCGAAGGCTTGACTCTCCGTCATGATTCCTATGATCGTGTTTCCTTCATGACAGGAGTAAATCTAGGGATTAAAGAAGTTGTCAAGCGTCATGAGCTTGTCTATGGTTTGGAACACTTACTATGAGATTAGAAAAGATGCCTTCTGAGTTTCAGGAGGCTTTACCAATATTAGAGAAGATTAAAGCAGCTGGTTTTGAGGCCTATTTTGTAGGGGGATCTGTCCGTGATGCCCTCTTGGATCGTCCGATTCACGATGTCGATATCGCATCCTCCTCATACCCAGAAGAGACCAAGGCGATTTTTGATCGGACAGTAGATGTCGGTATCGAACACGGGACCGTCTTGGTCCTTGAAAATGGTCAAGAATATGAAATTACGACCTTCCGGACAGAGGATGTCTATGTCGATTATCGCCGTCCAAGCTCCGTGTCTTTTGTACGCTCGCTAGAAGAAGACCTCAAGCGTCGTGATTTTACGGTTAATGCCTTTGCCTTAAATGAAAAAGGAGAAATTGTTGACCTCTTTCATGGACTAGAAGATTTAGAAAACAAGGTCCTTCGGGCGGTTGGGATTCCTCATGAACGGTTTAACGAAGATGCACTCCGGATCATGCGAGGCTTTCGTTTTCAAGCCAGTCTTGGATTTGAATTAGAAGAGGCAACCTTTGATGCCATGAAGGAGTGCGCTCCCTTACTAGAGAAGATTTCTGTAGAGCGCACCTTCATCGAGTTTGATAAGCTCTTGCTTTCTCCATTCTGGAGACAGGGCTTGGAGGCCCTGCTTGCAAGTGGTGCTTATCACTATCTGCCAGAGATGAAGGATCGCAAAGAAGCAATCGAGCGTTTGTTTGACATAGAGTTGGAATATACCTTTTCAACTTCTGAGCAAGCCTGGGCTGCTCTGGTCTTAGCACTAGAGATTCAAGATATTCCAAAATTCTTTAAAAAATGGAAGACCTCTAGAGAGTTTGCCAAGACGGTGGAGCAGATCGTAGAGATTCTTAAGCTCCGAGAAAAAGGAAGTCTAGACAAGCGTGCTTGCTACAAGTATGAGAAGCGTTTGTTGCTAGTGGCGGAAGAGCTCCGGGAAGCGTATGCCTTGAGTGTAGATTATCTGGCCATCGAGCGTGTCTATGATAGCTTGACCATTCATGATAAGCACGAAGTGGTGGTCAATGGTGGCATGCTGATCAAAGAATATGGCTTTCAACCTGGTCCAGCCTTGGGAGAGATTTTGACAAAGATCGAATATGCCATTGTCGATGGGGAACTGGCCAATGAAAAAGAAGCCATCATTGCCTATATCCAGCAAGCAAAAAAGGAGGAAAAATGAGCGATTTTATTGTCGATAAATTAACCAAATCTGTCGGAGATAAGACCGTCTTTCGTGAGATTTCCTTTATCATTCATGACTTGGATCGGATCGGACTGATCGGGGTCAATGGGACTGGAAAAACCACGCTGTTAGATGTGTTGTCTGGTCGCTCTGGCTTTGATGGAGATGTGAGTCCTTTTTCTGCCAAGTGTGATTATACGATTGGTTACTTGACGCAAGAGCCAGACTTTGATGATCAAAAGACTGTTTTGGATACGGTGTTATCTAGTGATTTGCGTGAAATGCAGTTGATTCGTGATTATGAATTCTTGATGGCGGATTACCGAGAAGAGAACCAAGCACGTCTGGAAAAGGTTATAGCGGAGATGGATTCACTCAATGCTTGGGAAATCGAAAGTCAGGTCAAGACAGTCCTTTCAAAACTTGGGATTAAAGACTTAAATGCAAAAGTTGGAGATCTATCTGGAGGCTTGCGTCGCCGGGTTCAACTGGCCCAGGTTTTGCTGTCTCACCACGACCTTCTCTTACTAGATGAGCCGACCAACCACCTAGATATTGATACTATTGAATGGTTGACCAATTTCTTGAAGAATTCTAAGAAAACCGTACTCTTCATTACCCACGATCGCTATTTCTTGGATAATATCTCGACGCGGATCTTTGAGCTGGATCGGGCTAGTTTGATTGAGTATCAAGGCAATTACCAGGATTATGTCCGCTTAAAGGCTGAGCAAGATGAGCGTGATGCAGCCCTTCTTCATAAGAAGCAGCAACTCTATAAGCAGGAGTTAACCTGGATGCGGAGGCAACCCCAGGCGCGTGCGACCAAGCAACAGGCTCGGATCAATCGTTTCCATGATCTTAAGCAAGACTTGTCTGGGCAAAGCAATCAGACGGATCTAGAGATGAACTTTGAGACCAGCCGGATCGGAAAGAAAGTCATCGAGTTTAAGAATGTGAGTTTTGCTTTTGAAAATAAGCCGATTTTACAAGACTTTAACCTCTTAGTGCAAAATAAGGACCGCATCGGGATCGTCGGGGATAATGGTGTCGGTAAATCGACCCTACTTAATCTGATCGCTGAGCGACTCCAGCCTCAGTCAGGGCAAGTGATCATTGGGGAAACCGTGAGGGTGGCTTATTTCTCTCAACAGATCGATGGCTTAGATGAGAGCGAGCGCGTGATTAATTTCTTACAAGAGGTTGCGGAGGAAGTCAAGACGACTGTCGGAACAACTTCGATCGCAGATCTCTTGGAGCAATTTCTCTTCCCACGCTCTATGCATGGAACCTTGATCGAGAAACTCTCCGGCGGTGAGAAGAAGCGCCTCTTTCTCTTGAAACTCTTGATTGAAAAACCCAATGTACTTCTCCTCGATGAACCGACCAATGACTTGGATATTGCTACCTTGACGGTTTTGGAAAACTTCCTTCAAAACTTTGGTGGTCCCGTTATTACCGTTAGTCACGACCGTTATTTCCTAGACAAGGTCGCAAGCAAGATCCTTGCTTTTGAAAATGGGGGCATTCGGGAGTTCTTTGGCAATTATACGGATTATTTAGATGAAAAAGCCTTTGAAGCAGCCCAGGTAACGGCTAGTCAAAAGATTGAAAAAGAGAAACCTGTCAAGCCAAAAGAAGAGAAGAAGCGCATGAGCTACATGGAGAAGCAAGAGTGGGCAAGTATTGAGGCAGATATCGAAGCGATTGAAAATCGAATTGCAGAGATTGAAGTGGAGATGAATGAAAACGGCTCTGACTTTGGCAAATTGTCAGCCCTTCAAAAAGAATTGGATCAGGAAAATGAGCGATTGCTTGAGAAGTACGATCGCTATGAATATCTGAGCGAATTAGATGAATAAGGAGGCCCTATGAATCAATTGAACCGGATATCCCTTGGGATTTCAGCCACTATTTTTACTATTATCGGTATCGTCTTGTTTATCAATCCGATTGAGCACATCGGCTCATTTAGCTGGTTGATTTCCTGTGGTTTCTTTTTAATCTCCCTTTCGCGTTTTTCACGCTATTACCGATTGCGTCAGGCTGGTATCATTCAGCAGCAACAGCTCTTTCACAGTATGGTCGCCTTGGTTTTTGCGGTCTACTTACTGCTTTATGGCTACAAGACTTTGCCGATTGTCTTTCCAGTCACTTTAGGAATTTGGCTCATCTACCGTTCGATTTTGAACTTCCGAAAAGCCAATTTCTACTCGAGGAAGGTTGAGGAACTGTCCAAGCGTTATATTTTCTTTGCCTTGCTACAGCTCTTCATCGGTTTATTCTTAATTGTTAGTCCGCTTTCGATTAGCGTCTTTCTATTAAATATTATTGGCTTGATTTTCCTCATTTTAGGATTTCAATCCTTTAGTCTCTTGTTAAAAAGTTAAGAAAAGTTACGTGCAAACCTTTGCGTTTGATAAAAAGTCTGATATAATAGATCTGTAAGTGTTTACAAGTTTGAAAGGAGTTACAGATGTCTAAAAAAATTATTGGTATTGACCTTGGGGGAACTTCAATTAAGTTTGCCATCCTTACTTTGGATGGGGAAGTTCAAGAAAAATGGTCTATTAAAACAAATATCTTGGATGAAGGTAGCCATATCGTAGATGATATGATCGAATCCATCGCGCATCGTTTGAAGATGCTTGAGCTTGATGCTTCTGAGTTCCAAGGAATTGGAATGGGTTCACCTGGTGTCGTTGACCGTGAAAAAGGTACAGTTATCGGTGCCTACAACTTGAACTGGAAGACCCTTCAACCAGTTAAAGAAAAAATCGAAAGTGCCCTTCATATTCCATTCTTCATTGATAACGATGCCAACGTTGCTGCTTTGGGTGAACGTTGGAAAGGGGCTGGTGAAAACCAACCAGATGTTGTCTTCATGACACTTGGTACAGGTGTTGGCGGTGGTATCGTCGCTGAAGGTCGTCTCTTGCACGGTGTGCGTGGAGCTGCTGGGGAACTTGGTCACATCACGGTTGACTTTGATGATCCAATCCAATGTACCTGTGGTAAAAAAGGCTGTCTTGAAACGGTTGCCTCAGCAACTGGGATCGTCAACTTGACTCGTCGTTATGCAGATGAGTACGAAGGGGACTCTCAATTGAAAGTCTTGATCGACAATGGTGAAGAAGTGACAGCTAAAACGGTCTTTGATCTAGCAAAAGAGGGTGACGCTCTTGCTTTGATCGTTTATAAGAACTTCTCACGCTACCTTGGACTTGCTGCAGCCAATATTGGTTCAACCTTGAACCCGTCTAAGATCGTTATCGGTGGTGGGGTATCTGCTGCTGGAGACTTCCTCTTGGATGGCGTGCGCAAGGTCTTTGAAGAAAACTCATTCCCACAAGTACGTGAATCTACTCAATTAGCACTTGCTACTTTGGGAAATGATGCGGGTGTCATCGGTGCCGCATCTCTAGTATTACAATAAGATTAAAAGGAGATTTCCCTCTCCTTTTTTCTTTATCCTGTGATATAATGAAGGCAATAGTAGATTAAAGGAGGAGATATGACAAAAGCAGATACAATTTTTAAAGAAAATATTCGAAAAATCATGGAAGAAGGGGTCTGGTCAGAGCAGGCGCGTCCTAAGTACAAGGATGGCAGAACGGCCAACTCCAAGTACATCACAGGAGCCTTTATGGAGTTTGACCTCTCAAAAGGCGAGTTTCCTATCACGACCCTTCGTCCCATCGCCATTAAATCAGCCATCAAAGAGATGCTCTGGATCTACCAGGATCAGTCGAATAGCTTAGACCTGTTAGAAGACAAGTACAATGTCCACTACTGGAATGACTGGGAAGTAGGGGATAGTCGTACTATCGGTCAGCGCTATGGTGCTGTGGTCAAAAGGCATGACATTACCAATAAAATCCTCAAACAATTAGAAGCCAATCCTTGGAATCGCCGCAACATCATCTCGCTCTGGGATTATGATGCCTTTGAGGAGACCGACGGACTCTTGCCATGTGCTTTTCAGACCATGTTTGACGTGCGTCGGGTTGATGGAGAGATCTATCTAGATGCGACCCTGACCCAGCGTTCAAATGATATGTTGGTAGCCCACCATATCAATGCCATGCAATATGTAGCTCTTCAGATGATGATTGCCAAGCACTTTGGCTGGAAGGTCGGAAAGTTCTTTTACTTCATTAATAACCTTCATATCTATGATAATCAATTTGAACAGGCTGAAGAGTTACTCCGTCGGGAGCCTTCAGATTGTCAGCCACATTTGGTTTTGAATGTACCAGATGGAACCAATTTCTTTGACATCAAACCAGAAGATTTTGAACTGGTCGATTACGATCCAGTGAAGCCACAATTGAAGTTCGATCTTGCCATTTAGTAATAAATCAAGGTTTTTTGATGCCTCGATCAATTGGTAAAATCCTTTTGAAATTAAAACAATTTTAGCTAAAAATTTTTACTCATTTTTGAGTCAAAATGTTTTGAAAATCGTTCGGGTTTTGTTAAATAGATAAGGTTTGGAAAAAACTAGACAATTTTAAAAAGAATGTTAATTTATAGATAAAAATGGAGGTCCATTAGATGGGGAAAGACTTATTTAATGATCGTATTAGCAGATTCTCAATTCGTAAATTGAATGTGGGTGTTTGCTCAGTACTGTTGGGAACACTTGTCATGGTTGGGACAGCCGCAAGTGCAGCCGCTGAAGAAAAGACAGATATGACAAGTGAAAGTGTAGCAGCAGTTGCAACAGCGTCAGAAGCGCCCGCAACTTCAACAGCTACTTCAGCAGCATCAACCGCTGCAACAACTAGTACAGCAGCTACAACTTATGATGCAAACGCAGCAATCACTGCACCAGAGACTTCAACTGCTGCAGCAACATCAACAGCACCTGCTTCAACTAGTGAAGCAAGTAGCACAAGTACAGCAGCTTCAGCAACATCTGCTACCTCAACTGCACCGGGAACATCAACCGCTGCAACACCAAAATTAGAAGCAACTACGCCAACAAACAAGGCAGCAGAAGTAACTGCAACAAGTACAGATAAAAAAGAAGAAGCAACTCTTTCAGCTGGACAAGGTGTAACAGCAAACAATACAGTAGCAACGGAAGAGACAGCCCAAACTTCTGGTAAAAAACGTAATCGTCGTGCCCTGGGTGATGCCAATGATCCAAGCTTAATCGGGGATGACGTTGAAGATGCAACTTCAACACCAAAAGTTGAAAAACCAGGCCTTACAACAAATATCGATGCTAAAGACATAGCCAGCCAAATCTCTTGGTTGGACTTTGGCGATACAGCCAACTGGACAGGGACTACTACAACATCAAAAGGTGAACTTGCTCTCCAAGTCGGCGCGACCTACACCAAGGAAATTATGCCGGGCTATGTGGTTACCATCAAAGTCAAGTCTTTGAAACCCTTCCAAGCGACAGAAATATACAAAAAACGCCTTGAAGAACGAGGAGCAACAGAAGCTGAAAAAGCGACCTATGACCCCAATGCTAGAAATGGTTATGTGAATGGAAATGCAAATCCGTTTACCTTGGCGGAATTTAATGCCGGTGAAGAAGCTAAGGTTATTGCCGAGCCTCAAAACCGTTGGACTGAAATTAAAAACGAGGGGATTGATACTGGTACAACTAAGAAAACTACTATTAGTTCAGAATTAACCGGCGGGAACATTGGGATCCAGTTTGAAGTTTCTGCGACCTTCCGTGGCAAAGCCGTCAAACCTGCCATTGTCATGGCAGATGGTGAGTCGGCTAACCCTGGTGAATTGGTTCTGTTTACCACCAATGGAGAAGGATGGAAACATATAGGGGAATGGAAAAAATCGACTAGAAGATATAATGTAACCTACATTCCACAAGATACAGACAATTTATTTGGTTCAAACCCTACCACAAATATAAATGGCATGAATTTCTATGGGTTGAATCTTAACCAACTTCGAGGTTCAACTCAAGCTGGGCCGGATAAAAAAGCGGTTGCTTGGAAGTACTTCGGAAGTGCTGATTTAACAACTGGAGGTCTCGGAACAGGGGTCTTCGGACCAAATATTTCTGCAAATGATGTTGATGTTCCTCTTGTTATGACAAAGGGAGCTTCTGAAATCGGTCTTTACATCGCTTCAGGTGGTAAACAGTCTGCTATGCTAGGATTCTTCCCACTTGATGAAGGAGATGCGCCTGAATCATACGGTAAGGCGATTCATTCGATCGCAACTGTAGATGGAATTACTGGTAAGAAAGTGAACCAACCTTATCTCGGTCACTTGAGTCCTGATATGGATGAAAACAATACCCTTGATTGGACGGGTGATGACAAGGCGACCACTGCGGATGAAGGCATCGACCAATTACTTCCAAATGATCTCAAAGGAAAAACCAATGAGCTGATCAAGATGGACCGGACACGTCCAGGTAATTACACCATTTCAGTGGAAGCACATACGGGTGGAGCAGCAAAAGCTAACATCTATGGTTGGATAGATTTCAACCAAAACGGAACCTTCGATGAAGATGAACGTTCTGATTTAACAACCATTACTCAAGATGGGACGGCTACGTTAAGCTTTACAAAGAGTAAAACCTATATTGATCCTAGTGTCAATGAATTGGGTGTTCGGATCCGTATCGCAAAGAATGATAAGGAGATTGAAAGCCCAACGGGTATGGCTTTCTCTGGTGAGGTTGAAGACTTTAAGACTCAAATCACTCACCCACCAAAAGGGGAATTTAAAGAAACAACTGGCCCTCAAGGTGCAAAACAAACCGCTACTGTAGCCTTTACTGCTCGAGGTTTGCAAGGCTATAGCCTAACTGAGTCAGCAAAAATTGATGAAACAGTAGCTCCACAAATGATAGATAACCGTACAGGGCAAGTCGTAACACCTGGTGCAGATGGCTACTATGCTGTAGCTGGTCAAGGGAAGTACAAGATCACTTCAAACGGAACTTCTGTGGATGTTGAGTTCATTCCCGAAGATCACTTCCTTGGAACAGCTGACGGTATCTCTATCCGTCGTACAGACAGCAATGGCTACGATACGGGTTGGTCAACAAAATTCCCAGCCGATGAAGCCAATGTCGATACTGCCATCAATACCATGGACGGTCTATACATCCCAACAGTTACACCAACGGAAATTGAAGGGGTAGATAAGACTTCATCAGATGTCCAAGGTGCGACTCAAACTGGTACACCTACTTTTAACACAACTACAACGAATGCTAATGGCGAAAAGATCTCTGTCACTCCAAGCTTGGAATACCCTGCTAAATTGGTGGACCCAGCGACTGGTCAAGTAACCAATGCAACCTCTGTAACAGTAGCAGGTGAAGGAACTTACAGCATTGACGATGCAACTGGTAAAGTAACCTTTGTTCCAGAACCAGGATTCACAGGTACAGCTCAAGGTGTTACCGTATCAGTAACAGCACCTGTCGGAAAAGATAAAGACGGTACCGTCCGTGATGAATACCTTAAGACAGCAACCGCTAAGTACACACCAACGGTTACTCCAATAACAGTGACTCCTACAGACAAGGTTTCTGCGGATATTCAAAACGTTCCTCAAACCCAAACACCAACCTTTGATTTGAGTAACGACAAGACTGCTGAAATCACTAGCAAGAAATTGGTGGATCCCGCAACTGGTCAACCAACTGATGAAACAACAGTGACAGTAGCAGGTGAAGGTAGCTATACTATCGACCCAACGACTGGAGCAGTAACATTTACGCCAGAAAAAGACTTTGTCGGTACTGCAAAAGGAGTAACTGTTCAGGCAACTGCTACTATTACAAATGCTAATGGTAAGACTGCAACCATTACTTCAGATGCGGCCTACACACCAACTGTTGTGCCAGCAGTTCCAACTGCAAACCCTGCAACTTCTAAAGATGTTCAAGGTGCAACTCAAACCGGTACACCAACCTTTGCAGGAACAACTGTTCAAGTAAACGGTGAAGATAAAGCTATTACCATTAAAGACAATAGCTACACATTGCTAGATAAAGATGGTAACGAAGTTTCAACGACACCAGCTTATGCTGCCGATGGTACTACTGAAATCGGTACCTACTCAATTGATCCAGCAACTGGAAAAGTAACCTTCACTCCGTCAGACAAGTCATACACTGGCGCAGTCACACCAGCCAAGGTTCAAGCTGAAAGCTCAAACGGTATCAAGGTGGACACAACTTACACGCCTGAAATCGTTCCAGTAACACCGACAGCAACTCCAGCTGAAACAGAAGATATTCAAGGTGCTACACAAACTGGTAAACCTGAATTCAAGGGTGGAACAGTAACTATTGATGGTGTTGAGAAGACAGTAGCCATCAATGAAAATGTTCCAGCAACCTTCGACGATGGTTCAACTACGAAGACTGTAGACGGTGTAGGTACTTACACAGTAGCTGCAGATGGCACAGTGACATTTGTTCCTGAGAAATCATTTGTCGGAACTGCACCGGCTGTAACGGTTGTTCGTGAAGACATGAACGGAACTAAGGCTTCAGCGACATACACACCAACTGTAACTCCGGTAACGCCAACTGCAGCCCCAGCTGAATCATCAGGTGTTCAAGGTGCGACACAAACTGGTAAACCTGTATTCACTGAAGGCGACAGCCGTGTTCCAATGAACGATGATGTTGCTGCAACATTTGACGATGGTTCAACTACTAAAACAGTTGATGGTGTAGGTACTTACACAGTAGCAGCAGACGGAACTGTCACATTTGTTCCAGACCCAAGCTTTACTGGTACTGCACCAGCCGTAACCGTTGTTCGTGAAGATAAGAACGGAAGCAAAGCTTCAGCAACTTACACACCAACTGTAAATCCAGTCACTCTTACTCCAACAAATAAAGTTTCTGAAGACATTCAAAATGTTCCTCAAACAGAAACTCCTACATTTGCATTGAGTGATGATGAAACTGCTCAAATTACAAGTAAGAAATTGATTGACCCTGCAACAGGTCAACCAACAGATGAAACAACTGTAACAGTAGCAGGTGAAGGAACTTACACAATCGATCCTACTACAGGAGCAGTAACCTTTACTCCTGAAAAAGACTTTGTCGGAACTGCAACTGGCGTGAAAGTCCAAGCGACTGCAACAATTACCAATGCAGACGGTAAGACTTCAACCATCACTTCAGATGCAAGTTACACACCAACAGTTGTAGCAGCTGTTCCAACAGCTACACCAGCTACATCTAAAGATATCCAAGGTGCGACACAAACTGGAACACCAACCTTTGCAGGAACAACTGTTCAAGTAAATGGTCAAGATAAAGCGATCACCATTAAAGATAACAGCTACACACTTTTGGATAACGACGGTAATGAAGTAACAAGCACACCAGCTTATGCAGCTGATGGTACCACTGAAATCGGTACTTACTCAATTGATCCAGCAACTGGCCAAGTAACCTTCACACCAACTGACAAATCTTATACTGGTAAAGTAACGCCTGTTAAGGTTCAAGCTGAAAGCTCAAACGGCATCAAGGTGGATACAACCTACACACCTGAAATTGTTCCAGTAACACCGACAGCGACACCAGCTGAAACAACGGATATTCAAGGTGCGACTCAAACAGGTAAACCTGAATTCAAGGGTGGAACCGTAACAGTTGATGGCGTTGAGAAAACAGTAGAAATCAATGAAGATGTTCCAGCAACATTTGACGATGGCTCAACAACTAAGACAGTTGATGGCGTTGGTACATATACAGTAGCAGCTGACGGAACTGTAACCTTTGTTCCTGAGAAATCATTTACTGGAACTGCTCCAGCAGTGACGGTTGTTCGCGAAGATAAGAACGGAACCAAAGCTTCTGCAACATACACACCAACTGTAACTCCAGTAACACCTACTGCGAAACCAGCTGAAACAACGGATATCCAAGGTGCTACACAAACAGGTAAGCCTGAATTTACTGAAGGTGACAGCCGTGTTCCAATGAACAATGATGTTCCAGCAACATTTGATGATGGTTCAACGACTAAGACAGTTGACGGCGTTGGTACTTACACAGTAGCAGCAGACGGAACAGTTACATTTGTACCAGAAAAATCATTTGTTGGAACTGCACCAGCGGTAACAGTTGTGCGTGAAGATATGAATGGCACTAAAGCCTCTGCAACTTACACACCAACTGTAACGCCTGTAACACCAACAGCTGAAGATGCTACTTCAACTGGTAAACAAGGTCAAACTCAAACAGGTAAGCCTGAATTTACTGAAGGCAACAGCCGTGTGCCAATGAACGATGATGTTCCAGCAACCTTCGATGATGGATCAACAACTAAGACAGTAGAAGGCGTTGGTACTTACACAGTAGCAGCAGACGGAACTGTAACCTTTGTCCCTGAGAAATCATTCGTCGGAACTGCACCAGCTGTAACAGTTGTTCGTGAAGATAAGAACGGAACTAAAGCTTCTGCAACTTACACACCAACTGTAACTCCAGTAACTCCAACAGCAACACCAGCTGAATCTACTGGACCTCAAGGTCTTGTTCAAACTGGAACTGTAACCTTTACTGAAGGTGATGAAGTAGCTCCAATTAACAAGGATTCGATTACTCTTCTTGATGAAAATGGTCAACCAGCAGCATCAGTAGAAGCGAAATCACCAGCAGGTGACGTGATCGGTACCTTCACTGTTGATAAAGAAACAGGTGTTGTGACCTTCACACCAACAGATAAATCTTATTCAGGTGATGTGGTTCCAGTTAAGGTTCAAGGTAAAGATACAAACGGAACATCTGTAGAAACAACTTACACACCTAAGATTACTCCAGTCGTTCCAACTTCTGAAGATGCAACATCGACAGATATCCAAGGTCAAACACAATCAGGTAAACCAACCTTCACCGAAGGAAATCCAAATGTTCCAATCGATGAGGATACTCCAGCTACCTTCGAAGATGGCTCGACTACGAAGACTGTCGATGGTGAAGGAACTTACACAGTTGCTCCAGATGGAACAGTAACCTTCGTGCCAGAAAAATCATTCACTGGAACTGCTACAGGCGTAACAGTGAAACGCGTGGATAAGAACGGTACTGAAATCACAGCGAAGTACACACCAACTGTGACACCAGTAACTCCAACTGCAACACCAGCAGAAACAACAGATATCCAAGGTGCCACTCAAACAGGTAAACCTGAATTCACTGAAGGTGACAGCCGTGTGCCAATGAACAATGATGTTCCAGCAACCTTCGAAGATGGTTCAACTACGAAGACTGTAGACGGTGTTGGTACTTACACAGTAGCAGCAGACGGTACAGTAACCTTTGTACCTGAAAAATCATTCGTTGGAACTGCACCAGCTGTAACAGTGGTTCGTGAAGATAAGAACGGAACAAAAGCTTCTGCAACTTATACACCAACCGTAACACCAGTTACACCAACTGCAGAAGATACAACATCTACTGACAAACAAGGTCAAACGCAAACAGGTACACCAACCTTCACACCAGGTAATCCAAATGTTCCAATGGATGATGATACACCTGCAACATTTGAAGATGGCTCAACTACGAAGACCGTTCCAGGTGAAGGAACTTACACAGTTGCTCCAGATGGAACAGTAACCTTCGTACCAGAAAAATCATTCACAGGAACAGGTACAGGCGTAACCGTGAAACGTGTTGATAAGAACGGTACTCCAGTTACTGCTAAGTACACACCAACTGTGACACCAGTAACCCCAACAGCAAGTCCAGCTGAATCAGAAGCACCTCAAGGTGTGGTTCAAACTGGAACTGTAACCTTCACAGAAGGTGACCCAGTTGCACCAATCGACAAAGATACCATTACTCTTCTTGACGAAAATGGTCAGCCAGCAGAATCAGTAGTTGCCAAGTCACCAGAAGGTAAAGAAATCGGTACTTTCACAGTCGATAAAGAAACAGGTGTTGTAACCTTCACACCAACTGATAAATCTTACTCAGGTGATGTTGTGCCAGTTAAGGTTCAAGGTAAAGATACAAACGGAACGGTTGCTGAGACAACTTACACACCTAAGATCACTCCTGTTGTACCAACTGCTGATCCTGCAACATCAACAGACATCCAAGGTCAAACTCAAACAGGTACACCAAGCTTCACACCTGGTAACCCTGCAATCCCAATGGATGATGATGTACCAGCTACCTTTGAAGATGGTTCAACAACAAAAGTTATTCCAGGTGAAGGAACTTACACAGTTGCTCCAGACGGAACCGTAACCTTCGTACCAGAGAAATCATTCACAGGAACAGGTACAGGCGTAACAGTGAAACGTGTTGATAAGAACGGTACTCCAGTTACTGCTAAGTACACACCAACTGTAACACCAGTAACTCCAACCGCTGAGCCAGCAACATCTACTGACATCCAAGGTGCAACACAAACTGGTAAACCTGTATTTACTGAAGGTGACAGCCGTGTACCAATGAACGATGATGTTCCAGCAACATTTGACGATGGTTCAACTACTAAGACAGTTAAAGGTGTTGGTACTTACACAGTTGCTCCAGACGGAACAGTGACATTCGTACCTGAGAAATCATTTGTCGGAACTGCACCAGCAGTAACAGTTGTTCGTGAAGATAAGAACGGAACAAAAGCTTCCGCAACTTACACACCAACTGTTACACCTGTGACACCAACAGCTGATCCTGCTACATCAACAGATATCCAAGGTCAAACTCAAACAGGTAAACCAAGCTTCACGCCTGGTAACCCAAGTGTACCAATGGATGATGATGTACCTGCAACCTTTGAAGATGGATCAACTACTAAAGTTATTCCAGGTGAAGGAACTTACACCGTTTCTCCAGACGGAACCGTAACCTTCGTACCAGAAAAATCATTCACAGGAACCGGTACAGGCGTAACAGTGAAACGTGTTGATAAGAACGGTACACCAATTACCGCAACTTACACACCAACTGTAACACCAGTTACACCAACTGCAGAACCAGCTACTTCAATTGGTAAGAAGGGTGCCACTCAAACAGGCAAACCAACCTTCACAGAAGGCGATAGCCGTGTACCAATGAATGACGGAGTTCCAGCAACCTTTGAAGATGGTTCAACTACGAAGACAATTCCAGGTGTTGGTACATACACAGTAGCAGCAGATGGAACTGTAACCTTCACACCAGAACCTGAATTCACTGGAACAGCACCAGCTGTAACAGTGGTTCGTGAAGATGTGAACGGAACAAAAGCTTCTGCAACTTACACACCAACTGTCCTTCCAATCACTAAGTTTGTTGATAAAGAAGGTAAGGAAATCCCAGGATATCCTACAGTTGATGGAGAAGAACCAAAAGCTGAAATTCCAGGTTACCGCTTTGTGGAAACGAAGAAATTGCCTAATGGTGATACTGAACACGTCTATGAAAAAGTGACGACTTCATATGTAGACGAAAATGGGGACCCAATCCCAGGTAACCCAACAGAAGATGGGGAACAACCGAAGAAAGATATCCCAGGTTATGACTTCGTGAAGACTGTTGTAGATAAAGATGGAAACATTCAACATATCTACAAGAAGACTGTGACACCAACTCCAATGCCGGATCCAACTCCGACACCAGAGCCACAGCCACAACCTACTCCACAACCGCAACCAACACCACAACCACAACCACAACCTACTCCACAACCAAAACCAGAAGAACCAACGATTCCTGTCGTTCCAGAAACGAAAGAAGAAGTGAAGTATATTGATCCACAAAATCCTACTGCACAACTTCCAAACACAGGAACAAAAGAATCTTCTACTGCTGGTCTTGCAATCTTTAGTGCTTTAGCAGGTCTCTCATTATTCGGATTTGCAAAACGCAAAAAAGAAGACTAAGCTAACTTGTGGCTAAGAAAAACCGCGAAAATCTCGCGGTTTTTTCTGTTTGTTTTTGAAAAAATATCCTCCAAACTAGATAGTTGAAATCAGTCTTTTATAAGAAAATTTGATAAAATAGAAGTATCAGTGTAAAGGATGAGAGAATGAAAAAGATAATTGGTATCTGGGCTCAAACTGAAAATGGCATTATTGGAAAGGACCAAGTCATGCCTTGGCATCTGCCAGCTGAGCTTCAGCATTTCAAAGAAACAACCATGGGACAAGCGATTCTCATGGGAAGAGTGACCTTTGATGGTATGAAAAAACGGGTTCTACCAGGTCGGACCAGCATTATCTTAACGCAAGATCAAGGCTATGATCCTGAAAATGATGCTGTACTCGTCATGCACAGCAAGGAAGAAGTCTTGGAGTGGTACCAGAACCAAGAGAAGAATCTTTACATTATTGGAGGCAGTCAGATTTTAAGGCTCTTTTCTGACCAGTTAGAAGAGTTGATCCAGACCATGATTCATGCGGATATTGATGGCGATACATTGGCACCGAGATTTGAAGAGAACCGCTATGAAAGAGTCCGTCAAGTCCATCATCTGAAAGATGAGAAGAACCCATATGATTTTACGGTCAACTATTATAAGAGAAAGGATTTAGACTAATGGAGCGAAGTGTCTTTGGTTTTTTTACAGCTGTCCTATGTGTCATCTGTTTGATTTGCGCCTTACAAACCTTTCGTAAAAAACGGTTTGGCCTCGCTATTTTATTCTTACTAAATGCTTTTACCAATCTTGTGAATTCCATTCACGCCTTTTACATGACCTTATTTTAAACTAAATAGAAACAGAAAATGACAGAAAGAGGAAATACATGCCAACGAATCAAAATAATGATATGATGGTTTATTGTTCATTTTGCGGAAAGAGTCAAGATGAAGTCCAAAAAATCATTGCAGGGAACAATGCGTTTATCTGTAATGAATGTGTAGAGTTAGCACAAGAAATTATCCGTGAGGAGCTAGCAGAAGAAGTCCTTGCAGACCTTAGCGAAGTTCCAAAACCAATCGAATTGCTCAATATCTTGAACCACTATGTGATCGGTCAAGATCGTGCCAAACGTGCCCTTGCTGTAGCGGTATACAACCACTACAAACGCATCAACTTCCACGATACGCGCGAAGATGAGACAGATGTTGAATTGCAAAAATCAAACATCCTCATGATTGGTCCTACTGGTTCAGGTAAGACTTTCTTGGCCCAAACCTTAGCACGTAGCTTGAATGTCCCATTTGCCATTGCAGATGCAACTGCCTTGACAGAAGCTGGTTATGTAGGAGAAGACGTTGAAAATATTCTCTTGAAACTCCTTCAGGCAGCTGATTTCAATATCGAACGTGCTGAACGAGGCATTATCTATGTCGATGAAATCGATAAGATCGCTAAGAAAAGTGAAAATGTCTCTATCACGCGTGACGTTTCTGGTGAAGGAGTGCAACAAGCTCTCTTGAAGATCATCGAAGGAACTGTCGCTAGTGTCCCACCTCAAGGTGGACGCAAACACCCACAACAAGAGATGATTCAAGTGGATACCAAGAATATTCTCTTCATCGTAGGTGGAGCTTTTGACGGGATCGAAGAAATTGTTAAGCAACGTCTCGGTGAAAAAGTCATCGGTTTCGGTAAGAACAATAAAGCTATTGATGAATCAAGCTCTTACATGCAAGAAATCGTTGCAGAAGATATTCAAAAATTCGGGATTATCCCAGAATTGATCGGACGTCTTCCAGTCTTTGCTGCTCTTGAGCAATTGACAGTTGACGATCTTGTCCGTATCTTGAAAGAGCCACGCAATGCCTTGGTAAAACAATACCAAACCTTGCTTTCTTATGATAACGTTGAATTGGAATTTGATGATGAAGCCCTTCAAGAGATTGCCAATAAAGCCATCGAAAGAAAAACAGGAGCTCGTGGACTTCGCTCTATTATCGAAGAAACCATGATGGATGTCATGTTTGAAATTCCAAGTCAAGAAGATGTCAAACTTGTTCGAATTACAAAAGAAGCTGTAGATGGAACTGAAAAACCCATTCTCGAAACAGCCTAGAAAGATAAAATATAAAATATGGAAATTAACACACATAATGCGGATATCCTCTTAAGCGCTGCAAATAAGAGCCATTATCCTCAAGATGAGATTCCAGAAGTTGCACTTGCCGGTCGATCCAATGTCGGCAAGTCTTCTTTTATTAATACTCTCTTAAATCGAAAGAACCTGGCCAGAACATCTGGGAAACCAGGAAAAACCCAATTGCTCAATTTCTTCAATATCGATGATAAACTCCGGTTGGTAGACGTACCGGGTTATGGCTATGCCCGTGTCTCTAAAAAAGAGCGCGAGAAGTGGGGGCGGATGATCGAAGAATACCTCACTAGCCGGGAGAACTTAAAAGCAGTCGTTAGCCTAGTCGATTTTCGTCACGAACCTTCAGCAGATGATGTTCAGATGTATGAGTTCTTGAAATATTATGAAATTCCTGTGATCTTAGTTGCTACCAAGGCAGATAAGATTCCACGTGGAAAATGGAACAAACATGAATCAATCATCAAGAAAAAACTAGATTTCGATCCTGCTGACACCTTTATTGTCTTTTCTTCTGTAACCAGGGAAGGACTAGAGAAGTCATGGGATGCTATTTTAGAAAATGCGTTTTACGAAATAAATTGAAATGATATGAAAATGTCATTTTTGTTTTGGATTTATCTCGCAATTGTAATACAAGTGTAATATAAGTGCCTTTGTTTTCTTCTATTTATATGGTATAATCTCTATAAAGATAAAAGATGATAAAAAATTAATTGGAGATAAATTGTATTATGAAAAAGAAAATACGGAATAAAACGAAATTATTTGGTTTGTTCGTTTCTGTATTAGCAGTGGGGACATTTGCTGCTGCTATGAGCGAGCATGTCACATCAGTTGGCGCTAATGATGGAACTTACCAAGCTTATTCAGACCCTACTGAAGCCTTCATCTCACAAATTGGTGAATCAGCTCGTCAGCTCGGTCAAGAGAATGACCTTTATGCTTCCGTTATGATCGCACAAGCCATCCTTGAAAGTGGTTCAGGTCAGTCTGGCTTGTCTTCTTATCCGCATTACAACCTTTTCGGGATTAAAGGAAGTTATGCTGGTCAATCTGCAGTGATGCAAACTTGGGAAGATGACGGTGCTGGAAATGCCTATACGATTAATGACGCATTTCGTTCTTACCCATCTTACTATGAATCATTGCAAGACTATGTAGCTGTTTTGAAACAAGGACATTTTGCAGGTGCATGGAAGAGCAACACCTCTAGTTACCAAGATGCAACAGCAGCGTTGACAGGGGTTTATGCGACAGACACAAGCTACTATGCTAAACTTAATAATATCATTGAAACCTATAATTTGACTCAATACGATTCACCAAATGTTCAGGGTGGAATCACAGGTTCGGTATACAATCCATACCGTCAACAGTTCACTTCACAAGAAATCTTGAATTTGGATATCGCTTGGGCGAACCGTTTGAATTATTAAAACTAAAACAGGCAGATGCCTGTTTTTTTGTTGTTTTTTAGCACACAGTGATATTCGATATAAAACGTATGTGATGAAAAAATAATAATTCTCTCTGAAAACCTTTTCATTCTTTTCTCTCTATGTTATAATGATTTTATTCACAAACATTATATAAGGAGAATAGTATGTCTGAATCTAATTTTATTCAAAAAGTTGGAGCGGCGTGTAATAAGAAGGAAGATCTCTATCAGAAATCTAAAACTCGCTATGCAGTCCGTTCTATTTTTGCTGGAGGATTTCTTACTTTAAGTACGGCGGTCGGAGCAGTTGCAGCTGACTTATTAAATACCTTTGTACCTGGATCTGGTCGTTTTCTATTTCCATTCATCTTTGCCTGGGGTTTGGTATACCTCTTATTCTTAAATGCGGAATTAACCACCTCAAATATGATGTATTTGACGGCGGGTACCTATTTAAAGAAAATTAACTGGAAGAAAGCTTTGGAGATTCTTCTATATTGCACCTTCTTTAATTTAATTGGTGCTTTAATCGTCGCTTTTCTTTTCAATCAAACAACTGCCTTCGCACATATCGATCCAAAAGGATTCCTAGCTACGGTGGCAGAAAATAAACTCCAACGAAGTAATCAAGTGGTTTTCTTTGAAGGGATTATTGCCAATATCTTTGTAAATATTGCTATTCTTTCTTATCTATATTTCAAAGATGAAACAGCAAAGGTGCTCTTAGCCCTCTCTGCTATTTATATGTTTGTCTTTATGACTAATGAACACTTGGCTGCAAACTTTGCTTCCTTCTCATTATTAAGCTTTAATTCAGTATCTAGCCAATTGCCACATTTTGAGTTTTTAAATATTTTACGTCATTATAGCGTCACCTTCTTTGCCAACTGGGTAGGAGGAGGAGTTCTAATGGGACTAGCCTATGCTTGGTTGAATAATATCAATAGTCTCTACAACGATTAAAAAATATAAAAAAAGTTTGCAAAAGTACTTGCATTCTTTTTTTATATATGATAAACTAATCTACGGTTTGAAAAAACTGCCTAAGACAGTAGGGGAGCTCGACTCATAAAGATCCTACCGAGGACAAAACGTATCAATTAAAAGAAGCGTATTGTACTTTCGTGTCTAGGTTTGGGCGCGTTTTTCTTTTGGAAAAATTCCCCAAGCAAAATAATTACGGAGGTGAACACACTAATGAGTGAAGCAATTATTGCTAAAAAAGCGGAACTTGTTGACGTAGTAGCTGAAAAAATGAAAGCTGCTGCATCAATCGTCGTTGTAGATTCTCGCGGTTTGACAGTTGAGCAAGATACAGTTCTCCGTCGCAACCTTCGCGGAAGCGAAGTTGAGTTTAAAGTTATCAAAAACTCAATCTTGCGTCGTGCAGCTGAAAAAGCTGGTCTTGAAGATCTTGCATCTGTTTTCGTTGGACCTTCTGCAGTAGCATTTTCTAACGAAGATGTTATCGCACCTGCGAAAATCTTGAACGATTTTGCAAAAGACGCTGAAGCACTTGAAATCAAAGGTGGTGCAATCGAAGGCGCTGTCGCATCTAAAGAAGAGATTCTTGCACTTGCAACTCTTCCAAACCGCGAAGGACTTCTTTCTATGCTCCTTTCTGTACTTCAAGCGCCAGTGCGCAACGTTGCTCTTGCAGTCAAAGCGGTTGCAGACAACAAAGAAGACGCAGCTTAATCTTAAGCTACGCAGCGTAGCCTAGCTACAAAAAAAATAAAAATTTAAAATTAAAACTTATTTGGAGGAAATAACAATGGCATTGAACATTGAAAACATTATTGCTGAAATTAAAGAAGCTTCAATCCTTGAATTGAACGACCTTGTAAAAGCTATCGAAGAAGAATTTGGTGTAACTGCAGCTGCTCCTGTAGCTGTTGCTGCAGCTGGTGCTGCTGACGCAGGTGCTGCTAAAGATTCATTCGATATCGAATTGACATCTGCAGGCGACAAGAAAGTCGGCGTTATCAAAGTTGTACGTGAAATCACTGGTCTTGGTCTTAAAGAAGCTAAAGAACTTGTTGATGGTGCACCTGGCGTTATCAAAGAAGGTGTTGCTGCAGCTGAAGCTGAAGAAATCAAAGGTAAATTGGAAGAAGCTGGAGCTTCAGTTACTCTTAAATAATAGAGTAACGCAAATTGAATGCGAAAGCCTAGTATATTAAGGTTAAGAATTGCTTAAGGTGATTTAAATCTTAAATAGGGGAGTTATTCCCCACCAAATCCCCGCCAAGTTAGATCTTGGCGGGGATTTTTTTCTACAACAAAATAGACACTATAATTCTTTTGTTAGTTTTATGATATGCAGAAATTATAGTGCTATTTTAACCTAAATCCAATCATTGCCTTCAACTGGTGCATATGCCCACCAGACCCAAGCTAAACCAAGATCGGTAGCTTGAATCATATTATTTTGCTTAGTAATTAAATTATGATGAAGTGCAAAATCAATGTATTCATCTAACTGATTTCTTTTATCAGCATAGCCTTCTTCAATTAATTTTGAGATTGATTCAGGTGAACTAACGTATTCTAAAAAGCTAGTGAAGTAGGTATCTGTTATTAATTTTTCACGAATTTCAAAATTTGAACCTTTGAATTCTCTTTGTAACTGATCTTTAATTGACATCTTTTTCTCCTTTAAATTTATACTATGTCTGTAAAATGTGTTAAAACTATTAGCCATACAATTTAAGTATGCCATAAAAACGTCGAAAAACTGTTTTTTTCCGTTTTTTTTCTTCATTTTTTAGTCGAAAATGAAATACTTTAAAGAATATAGTTGGTCACTGTAACGGATAGACGCCAGTGGGAAAGATGGAAGACCGAGACAGCCATCAAGGCTAAACGATTATATTTTGTAGGCAGGGCTGAATTTAAGGCTTTTTTATAGTTTGATCCACGAATTTTATAAGGTTCATCTCTTAGTTCATTAATGAAGTTTTTCTTTTGTTTTTCAAATTTCTTTAATGATTTATCCCTTAAATTTTGGTGACCAACCTCCCAACGTTCTATTAAAAAATTTTTTAAATTCACCTTGAAATTTGGATTATCTTGGAGTTTATTCAAGTAGAAGTAATAACACTCTCTTGCATGTTGAGCTCGCATCCCATGTAGATTGATTAGATTATTCATTTCCACATCTGTAAAGATATAATCATCCTCTTGTTTATTTTTAAAGGTATCGAGGACGACTGGAACATCTTGAGGAAGAATAAGTTGAGGTTGAAATTTTCCTCCCTTTCCACGCTGAACTAAAACATAGTAATTTCCATTATTATCTTTTCGAATATCTTTTCCTTTTAATTTTTTTAATTCGGATCTACGAATCCCAACTGCCCGCTGAAAATTAACCAGACGAGAGAAGCGAGAGTCTGTTTCTTGATGTTTACCTTGTGAGTTTTTTGATTTTACACGACCTCGGATAATTTTGTCGCTGGAACGCTTGTCTTTTCTAACTCTATTCATGTTGATATCAACTGCTTTACAAACAGGTGCTAAATAAGTGTGAATGGTAGCAACAGAGTATTGTTTTGGATCATCATTTAGATCTAGTTGGTATAGTTGAATTACTTCTTCAGTAATATCTGATTTTTTCTTAATATTGTGTTCTTTAGCCCACTTTGTGAAACGAGTAATTGCTCTTTTATAGCTTGTCCTCGTTCGATTGTTTGTGATATTTTTTGAAGCTGCAATAAATAAATCATGCTTGAGGGAATTTCTTTTTCTTGGCATTATACATTCCTTTCTAAAATAAATACATATTATTGTTAAACTGCCTCCCACCCTTTTTTAATAAGCTGGGTATGCTTTTGATACTTCCCATCGAGGCTAACTCTTAAAGTTTAATGTTTGCGATAGATTTTCAGTACTCACCGTAATCTATGTTTGGAAGGATCATAAAGATGTCATTGCTTGTTCGAGCTTATAAAACTTTTCTATTTTACTTTTTTTATTACATTATTTTTTTACTTTACTAAACTAGTTATTTTTTTAGTTTTTACTTTTATTTTTACCTCTTTTATTATACCTTAAGCACGTTTTTCTTTACTTTTTATCTACTAAATGGTTATTCTTTACTTCATGTTATTCAGTAGAGAATAACCATTTAGATTTTCTTTCTTTTTTTCTTAGTTTTTTCCTTTGCAATGACTAGCATATGAGAAATAAGTACGTTAACCGTGCCCGGTAATAAACTTTCTCACCATATGGCTAATGGTAATCGCTCTACTTTCTCAATTAAATTTATAATAATAGTATGCCATATTTTGATAAAAATAAAGATAGAAGAAAAAACATCGTTATTTTAGGAACGGAAATGTTGATTTTATTTTTACAGAAAAATGGCATAATAATAGTGAAGATAAAAAAAGGCAGTGGTGAACTGTCTTTTTTTTATTTCTCAATAAAGGAGGTAGCAGATGCTCAAGACAAATCATTTAATAATAATATTAGAGAGAGTGAGGCCACCGTAAAGCTAAGGATGAAAAAATCTTTTAAAAAAAATAATAGGAGGTAAATAAAATGAAAACCTATAAAAAGTATGTAGTTTTTTCAAGTCAACAATATATTTCAGAATTAATTAATCATAATGAAGAAGTTAATATTAGAATGTTTTATTCAACATTTGATGAGGATCAGTATATTTCAATCTTGAATGATCAAGATCAAGAAGTATCATTCAATTTTGTAAATGATAGTATTGAAATTGAATTGATTGATCCATTGTGTGAGAAAATTTTGATTACATTTGATACTGTAGAACAGACAGCCAAAGTTCATCAAGTAATTAAATTTCTCTTAGATTTGTTTTTTAAATTCAATTGGCATGAATCAGTTGCGGCGTTATCAGTTGCAGATTTCTGGGAATTGATCAAGAATTACGAGAAAGATAACCTCGATATGACGTTTGGTTACCCAAGAATCTCAGGTTCTAATAGCTAATAGCCATATTTTTAGGCACAAAAAACTCTAAGCAGGCAGAGCCTGCTAACTCATGACAGAAAAAGAAGTAAAATATTTAAAGATTCAATTTAATTCAATTGAAACTGTTAACAGTGATTTTCGTGTAGCAGACGGAACTTTTGAAAAACAGTAATATAATTTAAGTATCTATTTTAAATATACGTGAAATTATCGCAACTGAAATCGGAATAAGAAAATTGATGCAATAGAATATAGAGAAAGCCTTGGAATGATTCCAAGGCTTTTTTAGCTATCTATATATACAAGGAAAAAGTTGATAGAGTAGATGATTTTATTAGATACCCTTGTTTTGTAAAATATTAAACTATATGTTATTAAAGACAGATTGTATTGAGTACTGAATTATACAAAAATTACTAATGGATTGAGAATTTTGCATTTGATTATACTGTAGAGAATATTAGTCAAATAAAATTGTTTTATTTTCGCTAATGCATTTCTTATTATCATCCCAATAGTTAATACTTTCAAAGCTTCCTTTTTTTAAATAAAGGGGTAGCCTTTTTCTTATTTCATCTTGCATTGGTATTTTATCGATTTCTTTTAGATTCCACCATTTTGGCTCACCTTCATCAGATGTGCTTAGTTCACCAGTAAACTGAGTACATAAAAAGTCATAGAAGACAAATCTCTCATTACCAATTGAATTAGTAAAGCCTGAAATTCCTTTTAATTCAAGATTTAATGCGGTAAGTCCAGTTTCTTCCTTAAGTTCCCGTAATGCAGCTTCAAAAAAACTTTCAGGAAATTCAACTTTTCCACCCGGTGGAATCCAGCCAGGAAAATTATCGTGCTGTCTATTAAGTAATAAAATTTCTTGATTTTTCAAAACGCAAATGTTAACCCAGTTTTTGATTTTTTCAGTCATATTATTAGCCTCCAACAAGTATTTTTTCATATACAAGTCTATATGTCAAGAACTATAAGCTATTTATGATTGTGACAAATGTATCTCAGCCAAAGATTGATAATTTTCACGCAATAGCTGATTAACTCTCAGATATGATGATAAAATAATTTTTACAAGACTAGTTAACTTTATTATACTGTAATTTTATACTTTCGATATTGTACTTATCTAAGGTACTTTTTAATTTTTCTATAAAGTACTGTTGTTCTTTAGTAAATGGATTAGGTCTACTCAAAAAAACTCTTATTTTTTTATTATTCACGCCAGATTTCTCCTACCGATAACTATTTATTATCACTAGTATACCATAGTTTCTAATCTCCTATATGTTTCCAACAGTAACTTTTTATTGGGATGGATAAGATGAATACTTACTGGGAAAAACTCGGAATATCATTAACAGTTTAAACTTTTCTAATCTTTTGAATATTCATTGACTAGACTTATTTTTAGATGTATAATGAGCATGTAAAATATATCACAAAGAATAATATGTAATAAGATTTAATGATTACATCTGATATTTCTCAACCATAGGGTTCTATTTTCTAGGAGAGATTTATGATTAATATCTTTAAATATCTTGATAAAAAAACAAAATACCTAACCATTATTGGAGCACTGGCAAATGGGGGTCTCGCATTAGGTCAACCTTTGGTTGTTGCCAAAGCATTATCGATAGATCAAAATAACCTTACCTATTCTTCTATTTGGAAATTTGCCCTCTTTGGTTTTTCTGTTTATTTCGCTTTGTATAGTCTTATGTTATTCTGTAATCATGCAAATAATGTCTTTAGACGTGAAATTCACATGAATATCCGAACGGCCCTTTTTCAGAAGTTAATGGAAGACAGGGAATATAGTGAAGATGAAAAGATTACCATGCTGACACAGGATATGGAATTTCTAGGAGATAACTTTTTTGAACGCTATATGTCTATTTCATGTTGGGGATTTGGAGCACTGATTACGGCGATCTATATCATTGCCCAAAATGTTTTATTGGGTTCTATCTTTGTTTTCTTCACAATCTTACGTCCCATTCCACAATTCTTGATGAATAATAAGCTAAAGAATTCAGGGGATGAAATGTCTCAGGGAAGAACAGCCGTTCATAACCAAATCTCTGATAGTATTCGAGGGGCTCAAACCTTGCGGATGAATCAGGCCTTGCCTGAAAATTCTCAGCGCGTCTGGAATATCAACCTTCGTTATCAACGAGCTATTCAAAAGTTTGTTTTTACCCATAATATTGTTTTCTTTTGTAATGGTTTTATGGTCTTTCTGAGCCAAGTACTCCCCTTGGTATTAGGGTTCTTCCTTGCTATGCAGGGTCATCATGTTTCAGTGGCTAGCCTGGTTGCTATGTATATTGCTGCTGGTCAACTGGTAGGGCCTATCCAAAATATCATGTATGATGTGGTTGAAGTACAAGGAGCCAAAACAACGGCAGAAAAGATTTTCGGAATTTTAAATCGAGCAGATGGTAGTGAATCGGACAATCATTCGATCTCCCAAGTAGAAGAGCTAGAAATTTCTCATTTAAGTAAATCTTATAACGGTAGAGAGATTCTTCGCGATCTTAATCTAGCCATTCGACAAGGCGAAAAAGTCCTCATCAAAGGGCCAAGTGGCTGTGGGAAATCAACCCTCTTCCGAATGATCACAGGGGAAGAAAAGCCGGATGCCGGAACGATTACTTGTCGTACAAGGGATGGAGTTAAAACAAGTCATTTTATTCGTCAGGTAGGTATCATCAGCCAGCATCCCTTCCTCTTTAATGATACTGTTCGCTACAATCTTAGTTTGGGACAAGAGTTTTCAGATCAAGAATTGGAGACTGTTTTGAGACAGGTCAAACTCGACCATGAACTAACTGATGGACTTGATTTTGTAATCACTAATAACGGAGAAAATATTTCAGGCGGACAACGAGTCCGAATTGAACTAGCCCGCTTCCTACTTCGTAAAAAGGATATTTTATTAGCAGATGAGGTAACTGCAGCTCTTGACGTAGAAAATAGCCAGATGGTTCGAGACTTGATTTTCTCACTACCGATGATGGTGTTAGAAATCGCTCACCATATTGATAATGAAAGTCGATACGATCAAGTCATTGAACTAAGAAAAAATTGAATTATTTTCATGATAAGATAAAGTAGTGAGTACTCTCTCCAGTCGGAAACTTCCTCACTACTAATCTTAATATGTTTGTTAACTGTAGTAGTAAAAAAATATTATTAAGTAGGTAATTTTGTATTTGACTTACATTGTACAAAAGTAGTTGAAAAATCTCTGAGAACATTCCGGTATCAATAATGAGTTTTTTTTTCAATTGAAACTATAATGTAGGATTTTTTTAACTGTAGTAATGTTATAAAATTAATCTTACCAATAAAGTATCTATAGGTCTTTGTATACCTAAAATTTTATAATAGCAATATAAAATTTACATTAATTGTAAAATGATTTATTATAGCTAAATATAATAGTCTCTAATTAGTTTTTTTAATTTGTGCAAGTCGTTCTATTAAAATATCGACTGCTTCATTCTTTCGGTTAGGATCTAATTCCGCATAGATATCCATTGTGGTTGAAATAGATCTGTGTCCCATACGTTCTTGAAGTTCTTTCCAATTTGCTCCAGCGTTGAGCATTAAAGACGCATGAGTATGGCGGAATATGTGAAAACCATAATTAGGTAAACCTAACTCTTTTGATCGTTTAATAAGAGTAGCTCGCTCATTTCGATGGGGAGATGTACCTTAAACAGATAAGAAGCTTGCCAAAAACTTTATCTGGAAATAATCTCCCTAATTTAGACTAAAATAAAATGCATAATATCAGTTTTTTGAATACCTGATATTATGCGTTTTTAGTTTCAAAGACTTTTAGGAATTACTTGAACTATCAAACCCTATATATGTTTTTCTGAGTTACATGAAAAGTCTAACTTAATTTGACAATCTAGAAATTATTTGAGTAGATTATTTTCAAAAGAAGACGAAGTAGATCAAAAAAGATTTGCTACCATTTATATAAAATTTGTATCTTTATGGACATATATTTGAATTTTTGATTTAATCATGTTACAATTAAAATTGAAATCAAAATCAATTAGAAAAGGAATATCCAAACGTGGGTACATTATTAGCAACCAGATTAAAAAATAGACGAAAAGAATTAAAATTGTCCCAGCGAGAATTGGCCGAAGGTATTTGTAAACAGGGGCAAATTAGTCGATTAGAGAGTGGAGAGTTCACTCCTGGGGCGGATTTTTTACATGCACTTGCTAAGAAATTAAAAGTTAGTATGGATTATTTTTTTGATGAGCAGATTGTTGAGGAGGTTGATGAGCTAGCAGAGTTTAAGAAATTAGCACATACATTTATCATAAATAGAAATTATGAGTCTTTGAAATATATATATGAATTAGAAAATGTAAAGTCTCATCGTTTATCTCTAGCAGATAAATTTTATATGGAGTGGATAAAATCTCTGATAGATTTTTATTTCTATGGGCAACAAGAGGAGGCAGTTGAAAGATTGGAGAAGGTGCTGTCACAGTTAAGTATATCTGATATGAACTATCTCCAAATTTCAAACACTCTATTCAATTTTTATTACGATATTGGAGATTTAACGCGATTTGATGAGATTCGAAAAACATTAGAGTATCAAGTAAATCAACTCAATTTAAATACACTCGAAGAGTTAGAACTATTTATTAAGTTCAACTATAACGTTTGTAGATATTTATGGCTACAGAATAATATTGAAGAAGCTATTACTAAAATAACAGCTACTATAAAGCAGTGTCAGGCTTACAGAACAACTTATCTTTTAGCTGATTTGTATTTATTGATGGGAAATGTAAGTAAGGACTTTTCTTCTAAGATTTCGGTAAAAGAATATTTTGAGACAGCACATTTTCTTTATAAATTGGATGAAAATATGTCAATGGCTTTGAAAGTCGAACATTATATTGCAAATATGACAGAATAATGAAAATGATGTTCAATTGAGCATCGTTTTTTTAATATCTCATAGATACAAAAATGATTTATTTTAAAAAAAATAAAAATAGTTTATAAAAAGATATTTACAACATGATGACGGAGTGCTAAAATAAATGCAAGAAAATTAATAGTAAGACACCATACAGTGTAATTTCACCGATATCGTATATGGCAGTAGCAATTATTTCCTACAAAGTATTGGATTCCTTGACAGGATTATTAAATATAACAAATTATATCCAAATCGATTGTATGAATTTCGAGGTATACAAACATGATATTAGAAAAATTCAGTAGTAACTTTAAAAACTTGATATTAGGTAGATCTTCTAGAAACATTGCAGATAGTTTTTACTTCATTGCATTGTCGATTGGGTTAATCAAAGTTTATAATATTGAAGCTGGTCAGTTATCTTTATTTACTCTAATAGGTTTTATCCCTAACTTACTTGCCGTTTTTTATGGAATTTTTGTAAATAAAATTCAAAGAGATAAAGTCTGGCTAGTAACTTTTCAAGTTCTTCAACTTTTTATAATTTTCATTACTATTCTATGCTTAAGATATCGCTTTGAAGTTTTTTATCTTTATATTTTTAATTTTTTGTTTAGTTTATCAACAAATCTACTCAACACATTGCAAATGAAGATTGTTCCAGGAACATTAGAAAATAATGAAGAAACGATAAACAAATCTATAGATGTTCAGTATATGGCTTCAAATGTGTTAGATATTATTAGTAACCTGTTTGCCTCGTTACTGTTAGGAGTGTTGTCCTATTTTGTTGTTTTCAATATGAGTATTCCATTTTTTGTAGCTGCGATATACTTTATGTTGAAAATCAGGTTAGATATACCTGATAAAAAAAAGTCAGATGGTACGTCTGAAAATATAGAAAGCGAAAGTGAATCAACTTTTCAACTCTTGGACACAATTTCTGCTTTTCGAGAATCAAAATTTGCCTCTTTTATTGTAATTACAGAGTCAATTTTAAGTGGTGGAACAGATCTACTTTTAACTTTAGCCCCCTTATATCTTGTATCGGAAGGAATTCCTATTCAGTATCTTGGGTTGGTATTGGCAGTACAACGATTAGCAGATTTGACAGGTGCTTTTGTGGCACCTAGGATAAAAATATCATATAAAAAGTTTTTCTTTATTGATTATATTGTATCGGGCTTCTTTTTATTCTTAGTATTTGTAATACCAATTCCATTGATTAAGCTTTTGCTATTTGGATTATCCTTTATAATTATTGGTATATCTGGTAATATGTTTGAAAAAATGATTTATTCTGAATATAACTATGAAAATATGGGGTTAATCTACTCTACTAATTCAAGCTTATATGCTTTATTTTCAATTGTATTCTTAATAGTCCCTCAATTTTATTCGGATATACATATTCTAGGAATAACGATAAATATATTTACGGTATTAGTAGGGTTTTATTTGTTATTTATTAACAATCCATTTAAGGAAAGTGAGGGAATAGAAAATGAACCAGAAAGTTATGCAGAATAATTTAAAAAAAGAACATAAAGTTGATCAGCGGTCTAAAAATATATCTATGAAACAGAATAATGGAAGTTTAAAAAAAGCTAGAAAATTTCAAGTTAATAATAAAGGAAATAGATAGAAATCGACTACTCTGAACTGCGCCCTAAAAGTTAGTAGGAATTTTATTATCTTATATTGCCATTAAATATCAGAGAAAAATAATTGGTGAAGAAATATTTGGAATTTTTAAGTGAGGCTGGGATATGACATTAAAAACTTATTTAATTAGATGCAAACGAAGTAATTCTATATGGTTGTTTTGGATTTTTATTAATTCATTATGTGTTTACTTAAATGGTATATTGAGTGCTAAAGCAATTTCTACAATTGTAAATTTTGATTTACAGGGATTTTTGTATTTAAGTGGAGCGATTTTAGCTGTAAATTTAATATGGGTATTGCAAATATATCAAAACTCAAAAGCAAGTGAAAAAGCCATACAAGAAATGTGTACCGAAATACGTAAAGATATTGTAAAAAGTATTGAAAGTAAGGGTGTGATTCGTTTTGGCTCAAAAAGTGTTAGCGCCTATACCTCATGGCTGACAAATGATCTTAATACTATTCGAGATCTTGGCTTTGAAACACTTGAATTAATGATTAGTCAAGCATTAAATATCATTTTTGCAATTATTGCCTTTTTTAGTTTCCATTATTCATTATTGTTTACAATTTTGATATTCTTCATTCTAATGGTAAATCTTCCTAAAATATTTACAAAGAAAATGGAGAATAAAGCTGTTTACTTTACTGAGAAGAATGAAGAATTAGTTAAAGCAATTGATGATTCTTTAAGTGGATTTCGAATGTTATCCAATGCTAATCAACTTCATTTTTTAATGGTAAAAATCTTATCTTATTCAAAAAAATATTCGAAGTCCAGAGTTTCATATTCAAAAACCTTTGGTGGGCTTATGTCTGTTCAAAATGGGACTAGTTTTGTGAGTCAAATTGCCATGTTGACCCACGCAGGGGTCTTATATTTTAACCGATTAATTCCGATTGGGGCTGTATCTTCTTCTCAATATTTTTCATCAATTATCTTTGCGGGCTTAACAGGCTTAACAGCAAATTACGCTGAGTTTAAAACTGTAAACAAAATATTTGAAAAATTTGAATTGGAAGGTGACCAAAGTATTCATGAAAGTAATGTTAATAAACAAACTTGGAAGAAATTTATAGATAAAGTAGAATTTCAATCGGTAACTATTGAACGTGATGGTAAGATTGTCTTAGATAATTTAAATGTTAAAATTGAAAAAAATAAGAAGTATGCAATATCAGGGTCATCTGGTTCAGGAAAATCAACTATATTAAAGGCTATTAATGGTGAAATCCCAATTTCGAAAGGCCACATCTTCTATGATAATATCGATTCAAAAAATATGAATTTCAAGGATCTTCATGAAAATATTTCTTATGTTAGTTTGGAAGATCATATTTTTAACGAATCCATTTTATTTAATTTGACATTAGGCCGTGAAATAGAAGATTCAAAAATCGAAAAAGCATTGGAAATATTTTATTTAAGAGACTGGATTAATGGATTGAGTCATGGATTGGAAACTACTTTATCGGAAATTAGCCAAGATATTTCTAGTGGACAGAAGCAACGAATTAGTTTAGCTAGAGCTTACCTTGAAGAAAAACCAATTTTGATTATTGATGAGGCAACTGATGCGATTGATAAAGAAAGACGGTATCAAATTGAGAAACATCTATTCTCAATGACAGAAAAAACTGTTATTTTTGTAAGCCATCATCTAGATGAAAATATAAGATCTCTTTTTGATAAAATTATATATTTGGATTAGTTTTAACATACTGAGATCAGTTGGTTAAATTAAAGATTCATCTACCAGATTTGAAAACGCACCAAAATTGGTGCGTTTTTTCTTTTTGTGCTATAATAGGAATAATTAAAGGAGGACCTTCATGATCGGAGAAAATATTAAAACGTTACGCAAGGCACATAACCTAACTCAGCCTGAGTTTGCAAAGATTGTTGGTATCTCTCGAAATAGTCTGAGTCGTTATGAAAATGGGACAAGTCGAATTTCGACAGAATTAATAGATCGTATTTGCAAGAAATTTAATGTTTCGTATATCGATATCGTAGGGGAGGAAAAAATGCTCACACCAGTAGAAGATTATCAATTAACTCTGAAAATTGAAGTGATTAAAGAACGAGGGGCGAATATCTTAGCGCAACTTTATCGTTTTCAAGATGACCAAGGAATTGCATTTGATGATACTTTGAATCCTTGGGTTCTAATGAGCGATGATTTGTCTGATTTGATTAACACGAGGATTTATCTTGTTGCAACTTTTGAGGATTTAGAGCGATATAATGGCTATTTGGATGGCATTGAACGTATGCTAGAACAAGCTAGTCATCTGGTGGTGGCTTAATGAAACTAGAAGAATTTAGTCAAGATAATTTTGAACAAGCCTCCAAACGACTCGTTCGTTCTTTAACTCGTGGAAAAACAACCTCATCTCAGCCCAAGGCTATCTTGCTCGGTGGACAGAGTGGTGCTGGGAAAACAACGATTCATCGTATTAAACAAAGGGAATTTCAAGGTAATATCATTATCATTGATGGAGATAGTTATCGCTCTTTTCATCCGAACTACCTTGGCCTACAGGAAAAGTATGGCAAAGATAGTGTGGATTATACCAAAGTATTCGCGGGACAAATGGTTGAATATCTTGTAGATGAGTTGAGTAAACAAGGTTATCATTTGTTAATCGAGGGTACTTTAAGAACAACAGAAGTCCCTAGAAAAACGTCACAATTATTGACAACTAAAGGTTACCAAGTCTCACTTGCAGTAATTGCGACCAAGCCAGAATTGTCCTATCTCAGTACCTTGATACGTTATGAGGAGCTCCATGCAATAGACCCAAGTCAAGCGAGAGCGACTCCCAAAGAGCACCATGATGGAATTGTAGAACATTTAGTTGATAACTTACGAGAGTTAGAAAATGACAAGATTTTTAATCAAGTTCAAATTTACCGAAGAGATCAATCGTGTGTTTATGATTCGCAAGTAGACGAAACATCAGCAGCAGTAGTCCTACACGAATGCCTATTTGGAAAATGGAATAAGGTGGAAAAAGAGATGTTGAAGTTGGGACAGGAACGGTTGAGAGAACTGGGAGGAATTGATAAGTGACGAAGGGCTAATTTATGAGTACATGATAAATTGCAAGAATAAGTGCAACATTTACTTGAACTCATCCTCTTAAAGCACTGTCAGAACAAAGCGTACGTCTAATTTTAAAGAAGATGGTTAAGAAAAACAACTTATCTATAACTATCACGCCACATATGTTTAGACACAGCTTTGCTACAATGCTACTGGATAAAAATGTAGATATTCGTTATATACAGCAAATACTTGGACATAGCTCTATTTCTGTAACTCAGATCTATACTCATGTGTCTCAATCAAAACAAAAAGAAATACTCACTCTGTGTAATCCCATATCTTCCATTTGTTCTCGGCCACAAAAGTAAAATAACCATAGCTAAATCAAAGCAGTTTGATGATTCCCCTCTAGCAATTTTTACTCTACTAATTTCAAAAGAACAAGTATCTAATTTCATTATTATCAACAAAAGGTAGTTCTATATTTTTGAACTACCTTTTACATATTATAAATATTTTGTGTCTTCTGTTTTATTTAGATTTTGTGATTTTCTCTAGCCAAAGATACACTTTTTTATGAACAATCTTCCAGGAGAACTTTATCAATAATTTCTTATTTTAATTTAGGAAAAATAGAAAAAACTAGGTAATCAAAATACTGCTAATAAGAAGGGTTCTACTGAAAGTGTAGAACTCTTTTTCTACCATATACTTGATAACACAAGAAATCAAAATGTTACCAAATTAGAACGGGAAACAAAATCAGTATAGTTATTTAAGATACCATGGAAAAATTATAAGGCTGATAGTATTAATTTCACTATCAGCCTTACAGGTTATTTAACGTTTCAGAAAAACTATAATGTCAAGATTAACTAAACAGTATCTAATTCTTTCAAATAATTTTCTATCTTCATCAACATTAAAGGATTGTTATAAATCTTACATAACTCTCTTGCTTCTATATAATAATTTTTGACTTGTTCTTTGTCTAGAAATTTGGCTCCAGCATTTCCTACAAGAATAAGTAGGGGAGCTAGTTGGTAGCTTGTCTGTCTTTGTTTACAGAGTTCAATCGTCTCAAGAGCTTCTTGGATGGCTTCGTTATATTTTTCCTTTGACACTAGGTAGTGAGCGTAGTTGTAACGAACTCTGATGTAACCAAATAAAAACTCTTGATGCTCAAAATTTTTTGTCTGATATAACTCCATTAAATGAGAGTAGTTTGCCTCATATTCTTGTTCACGACCCACTAAGGAATAGAAATTAGATAGAGTATTCAATGCCTTTAAATAAATCAGAGTATTTGAGGAGACTTTTAATAATATATTTTCCAATGAAGAAATAGCCTCACACTTACTGTCATATTGATAGAAGTCAATAATAGATTTAATCCATTCAAGGTAAGTTCGGTCTTCTAGTGTTAGAAAAGTGCTTCGTTCAATCTCTATTTTATAAATATATTCCAAATTGTCATAATTTCTATCATCTAATAGGCGAGCAGATAATTGCTTGAAATTAGAGAGGTTAGATTTAATTTCAATTTGTTCATTAAAAAAATAATCTAATGGCACTTCAAGTCGTTGTGAGAGTTTGAACAAAAGGTCTGCGGAGGGAATGAAATGCCCTCTCTCAATTTTACTAATCTGGCTTTGTTCACAAATTCCTTCTGCAAGCGTTTGTTGGGAGAGTCTCAACTCTTTTCTTTTCAATCTGAATCTCTCTGCGAGTGTATTCATTAAAGATAATAAACCTTCCTATTTGCTTAATTTTATTATAAAATTTTTAGTTCAAAATAGCAAGTTAAAGGAATAAAATATTCTTTATGGTAATAAAAATAAAAAAAGTTCAATAAACAATAAAAAATTGGCTAAATAAAAATATATATGTTAAAATAAAAACAAGGAAGCTGAAAGGGGTTTCATTGCGTGAGAAAAAAACGTGGAATTGTAGGTAAGTACGTATGACATACAAAAACATGTTATTAGGTAAAATGAAATACTTAATCCTGTTTTTGATTGCCATCCAGAGTGTCTTACTTGCTCTGGTGGCAATTTTTTTAGCAGGTTTACAGTATCAACAGTCATGGCAGAGTTATAATCATCATTCCGGGACCGTAACAGTTTATCTTCAGAAGTTAACAGAAAAGCAATCACAAGATGTATTTAATTATTTTTTAGAACAGAGTGACTTGTCCATATGGACAAAACGTTCTGAAAGTAGTGATACAGGAGAAGGTCTAAATAGGATTTATATAGACATCCTTGGTAGCTCTGCTGGTTTTTCAGATTTTGAAAGTACGGGTAAAATAGTTGTCTCACAACAACAATTTGCAAATTTATTATCTCATAGTGATAATAGTATGACTATTGGACTTGACAAAGGCTCAAATAATATGCTTTACGAGCTTCCAGATTTATTATTTAGCACACCTGTAGTCATTGAACGATTAGATTATACTTTCCAAAACACTAATACGATTAATGGGATCTACCATATCAATGGTCTCCGCGATGCTGTCTCAAGAGATAACTTTTTGCTGCATCTTTCAAAGGTGTCAGGTATTTCTGTTGAGGATTTGACAAAAGAAAGTTTTGGAAGTAGTACTGATCAGGGAATTTGGGGAATAATACTTGCTATCAGCATCTTAGTAAATGCATTCATTTTACTGATCCTATTCTTAATCTGTGTTCTTCAATCCTTTAAACATTTCGGAACATTGATTCTTTTAGGATGGGATAGAAAAGAATTATGGTCTGCTTTTTTCAAAAATTCTCTACTATTTTCAATCTACATTATTCCAATTATCTCTTTATGTAGTTGGTTGTTGTCAGGCTGGTCTAGTTTTGGTTTATCATCGTTTATTCTAGTTTTTGCTGGAGTCAGCCTCTCAGTCTTGTTGCTACTATTTATATTCATTATTCCAACGATTATTGTTTATTCGGTTTCTCCATTAGCCGCAATTCATAAACGATTACCAATGAAGCTTTTAATGGTGACCTGCTTGTTATTCTATACCTTGGTAGCTGGTTTGTTAATCGCAGTCAGTTACTCTTTAGATGCTCCAATGAATCAGTTTATTGACAATATGAAAGTATCTAGGGAGTGGAAGAATGTTGAAGATATGTACGTTATCTCCAGCTTTGTTGAGGGAGATGATGTAGGTACATATGCAGGAACTACAAATTCCCTTGAGCGTAGTATGTATAACTTTTACCAGCGTATATCTGAGCTTCCAGGTGTCTATATTGCCCAAGGACAATTTCTTAATCAGGAGTCCCTTGATGCAGTCTATGGAACATACCAGCATGTCCCTAAAAAACCATTTTGGTATTTGAAATTTTCTTATAATTACCTGCAAGATCTAGGTATTCACCTAAGTGATGAAGAGTTGCTAGAGATGAGGAATGGTACTCGACTTTATCTTCTACCTAACACGCTCAATACAGAAGAACTTGAGGTGATGAAGGCCTATTTACAGGAAAGTGTCACTGTAAAACAGGGAGATTTACAAACTAATTTCACAGAAAATCCGAAATTTATGTTCAAGGTTTACCAACCGTCTCGACCAATATTTACTTGGTCAGATTCCATTTCTTACGGTACAACTAGTGAGAATCCAGTTATTTTTGTCTCAACACCAGAGAATTTATATTTCATGGAGTCGGCAAACTTAGTTGTAAGTGGCTATAATGGTCTTTTGAAGATTCGTGATAGGGAAACGATGAAACAGGTAGTGTCCATTTTAGAAACAGAATTTCCAGATTTAAAGGATAATCGGTTGAGTTTTACAACTGTCAAGAACTTTATCAATGGTCTTCAAAAAGATCTGAGTTATACATTTTATCTTTTCGGCACGATCATAGCGATTATCATAATTACGATGATGGCTATTTTCTGGAGTTTTGTCTTAATGTACCGCTTGTTATTTAAAGAAAAATTGTATGTTCAATACTTTATGGGATTCTCACCATGGAAAAGATATATTGGTGTGCTTTCTCTCATTATTAGTTTTTCTGTGATGGAACTAATCGTTTCTATCTTAGTGGGTTCTAAGTTGGGAATAGTCATGACACTAGCTACATTTTCTTTTCAGATAATGCTTCTTTACTTCAGCTTGTTCCGTAAAGAGGGAGAGAGTATCATACAATTATTTAAGGAGTAATCTCATGTCTAGAATTTCAGTACAAAATGTATCAAAACAATTTGGTTCAAGAGAAATTTTCAAAGACTTAAGCTTTGATATTGAGGAAAATGAATTTGTAGCTTTAGTAGGACCTTCTGGTTCTGGAAAATCGACTATCCTCAATATGATTGGACTATTGGATACTGTTGACAGTGGTAAAATCCTAATCAACGGAAAAGTTTTGCCTAAGGTAAATTCGCAATCAGCAGTTCATTACCGAAGGAATGTCATCAACTATCTTTTTCAATCCAATGCACTCATTTCTACATCTAGTGTGAAAGATAACCTGATGCTTGCCATGACTTTTTCGAATTTCTCTAGACAGGAGAAGGAGCAGAGAATCAAGGAAACGCTAGAATTTGTTGGTCTACAAAATCGGTTAAATAGTAAAATCAATGAATTATCGGGAGGTGAACAGCAGAGAATTGCGATTGTGAGAGCTATTTTAAAGCCCGGAGATATTGTCCTAGCAGATGAACCAACCGGATCGTTAGATCCTGAAATGTCTCAAAAAGCATTCGATTTGATTCGAACTTTGAGAGATCAGTTTGGTAAAACAATTTTGGTTGTTACACATAACATGGAGCAAGCACGGCAATGTGATAGGATCATTTCACTGGAGTCGGTTCTTGCAAATTAACTCAACCATTATTTAATGCTAAGGCAAATTGGAAAGCTGGAAGTATGCAAGAAGTATTGAACGTAATTCAATCACAACATAAGTTTTAAAACGTCTAGACGTACTTAGAAAAACATAAAAAAATCTTCTTGTTATGTACTGACCCCAAAACCTAGACAAAAAATTTATCCTCTGGGGCCAAGAGCATTCTATAGTACTTTTTTGAAAAATCTATCTTTATTTTTACAGAAAAATGGCATAATAATAGTATAGATAAAAAAAGAAAGGCAGTGCTGAACTGTCTTTTTTTGTTCCTAAAAAAGGAGGCAACAGATGCTCAAGAACAATCGTTTAATAATAATAGAGAGAGTAAGACCACCGTAAATCTAAGGAAATAAATCTTAAAAAAATAATAATTAGAGGTAAAATTTATGAAGATTTACAAACAAGATGTGATTAATTTAACTCAACAATATCTTACAGAGTTAATTAATCACATTGAAGAAATTAATATTAGAATGTTTTATTCAACATTTGATGAGGATCAGTATATTTCAATCTTGAATGATCAAGATCAAGAAGTATCATTCAATTTTGTAAATGATAGTATTGAAATTGAATTGATTGATCCATTGTGTGAGAAAATTTTGATTACATTTGATACTGTAGAACAGACAGTCAAAGTTCATCAAGTAATTAAATTTCTCTTAGATTTATTTTTTAAATTCAATTGGCATGAATCAGTTGCAGCGTTATCAGTTGCAGATTTCTGGGAATTAATCAAGAATTACGAGAAAAATAACCTCGATATGACATTTGGTTACCCAAGAATCGCAGGCTCTAATAGCTAATAGCCATATTTTTAGGCACAAAAAGAGTGGGAAAGGAACAGTTTTTAATCCTTTTCCACTCTTTTTATTTTGTCTCGTTAATTATAGTGTTAATAGCTGAAATGACTTTATTTTGTTTGTACTCTGGTAAAGATTTAATAGTGTCAATAAGCTGTGCTAAGTCAGTGCTTTCTTCTTTAAGTGTTAAATCAAAAAAAGTTTGTAGATCAACATTTAACGCATCTATAATTTTCTCCAGAGTACTAATTTTTATATTGGGCTCTAAATTTTCTAACTTATAGGCATAATTGGTACCAAGATCTGCTTTTTCTTCTAATTGTTCCTGAGTCATTCCTGACTGGGTCCGCAGAATCCGTATTCGTTTGCTTATATACTTTTGTAATTCTGACATTGCTCACCTCTTAAGACTATTTTACAGCCTTATAAGGTTAGGTTCTAGTTCTTAAAAGGTTGGTTACAACTTTACAAAGTTGCTAAAATATAGTATAATTCGGTTGTATATAATTATATAGTGATAATTTGCTCAATACTCTATCATAAAGGTGGGAATTATGAAAAAGAAAACGATCAAAGCAACTGTATCTGCTGTATCAATAGCTACAGCTTTTGCGGGAATTTCTGTTGTACAAGCGGATGAAGTAACTGCAACTCAGCCAAATGAGTCAACATTAAGTGTTGAATCGACGACTCCTTCGTCTACAAATATAAAACAAGTAGACGGGGTATTTGTTCATAATGGGGTTGCAACCGTAACGAAAACGCCAACTTCTGAAATTGTAGAAGAAGCTAGAACAATCAAGGAAGAAGCGGATCAATCGGTTTCAAATCAAGAAAGTGCATTAGAAAACGCTAAGGCTTCGGAAGCAGTCGCTGCATCGAAAGTTTCCGATGCAAATGTTAACTTAAAGAATGCTGAGGCGAATAAAGAATCAGCTACGCCTGAGAAAATTGAAAAAACCAAAAATGAAATATCAGAAGTAAAAGCTGATATTGAGAAAAAGGAAACATCACTAAAAGATGCATCTGATAAAGTTCTAGAAGCTGAGAAAGAACGTAATCAGCAATCAGATGTTATTAAAAAAGATCAAGATAAAATTTCAGAGCAAGAAAAGAAAGTTTCGACAGCTGAGGGAGCAGTAGCAACTGCACAAAAAAATCTTGATGGTACTGGAGCATCGGAAATCATTGCTGAAAGAGACAAAGCAAAAAGTGATGTAGCTGAAAAAGAATCAGCAGAATCAGCAGCGAAAGAGGCTTTGGGAAATGCCATTAACGAAGACAAAAATAAGGCTGAAGAACTCAGTAAAGCTTCTGCTGATGAAAAAACGCAACTTAGTGCTAGTCAAGTTTCTGCTAAACAATTAGCAGATGCTAAAAAGGTTGCAGAAGAAGCAGCGAGTGCATTAGTGAAGGCTCAAAAAGAGAAAGAAACTGCTCAGAAGGTTTTAGACGGTACAGGCGTCGAAGAAATAGTAGCAGAACGTGATGCGGCTAAGAAAAATTTAGATGCTAAAACAGCAACTGAAAATACAGCGAAACAAGAACTTGATCGTGCCAAAGAAGCGGACGATAAAAAAGCTACTGCACTAAAAAATGCAAAGTCTGTTGAAGCGGATCAAATAAAGAAAAGTCAAGAAACAGCAGCAAACTTGTCATCTGCTGAAGAAAAACAAAAACAAGCACAAGAGAATCTAAAGAAAGCTCGAGAAAATAAGGTTTCAGCGCAAAGTAATCTTGATGCTTCTGAATCACAACTTGCCCAAACAATCGCAAATCGTGATAGTAAAGCAAATGATTTAGCAAATAAACAAAATAGTAAGATTAGTGCAGAAGAAGAGCTCAAAAAAGCTAAAGAAAATGATGATAAGAAAGCTTCGGATATTTCCACTTTAACTACTAAGAAAAAACAAGAAGAGGCTAAAGTAAATGAAACTTCAAATGAGCTAGCGAGTGCTACACTAGCAGCTCAGGAAGCAAAAGAGAATAAAGAGAAGGCTGATCAAGTGGTTGAAACGCTCAATAAACAAATTGCAGCAATTAAAAATCTCACTATTCCTCAATTGCCTCAAGATGTCATTGATGCTTACAAGACTTACCTTGCTGATGATTCAGACGCAAATAAAAATGCCTTAAACGACGTTATTCAAAAATGGTTCAAAGATAGCAAATATGATTTTGGAACTGCATTAACAGAATTTTCCCCTGAACACCAAAATATATTCATAAAGGAATGGTCAAACAAGGATATTGTTTTGCCTATCGATGATTCAGTCGTAGATTTAGACAATTTAACTGACAAGCAAATTGAAGCTTTGAGCCAATATTATGCACTTCTCGCCAACAATCTGCAAGACCAAGTTTGGGGTAGTCATCATTATATTGTCACTGAAGAATCTGTTCAGGGTGTCAAAAACATTGCAAAAGCCTATGCTGAAGAAAATAAACCATATAGCACAAGTCACAGTGATACTGCTCTAGCGAAAGATGGATTAGATTCCATCGTATGGACTGGAGAAAACATGAGCTATGATAATACTTTGCTGGGTTATGGTGCGTATTATTCAGAAGCTAAAGAAACTCGTAAAGCAACAATGTCTCAATTGTATCGTGAGGTATATGATGCTGTAATTAGTTTTATGACAAATGATGTTCATGCTTATTTTGGACACATGAAACTTATGATTGGGCAGAAAGCTCCTACAAATATTCGGGCAATTGGAGCTGCAAATAGTTTCACACCAAGTGGTGTTGGACGCATGCACTTTATTGAATTCAAAGGTCAAGATGCACATCTTGAATATGTTAAAGATGAACAAACTGGTGAATACCATTTTGTAACTGTTGACGACTATTATGATAAAGGAATTGCTAAACCTCTAGCTACTCCATTTGATACTTCAAAAATGGAAGATGAATTAACAACTGCAAAAGCTAAACAGACTGCAGCAAATACGGCAAATGATTCTGCACAGAAACGTTTGGTAAAAGCTAAATCAGAAAACGATTCAAGTACAAATGCTCTCAAAGAAACGACAGCAAAATTAGATGCTCTGAAAGCTACTCCCGATCAAACACCTGCAGCTACTACTAAATTGGAAAACGCTACACAAAATTATAATGAAGCACAAATCCAATTTAATAAGGCTCAAGATGCACTCGATCAATTAAATGCTGATATTCAAAGCAAGCGTCAAGCTTTAGCAAATGCAAAAGATAATTTAGACCAGGCCACAACAGCAGAAGTAAAAGCTAAATCTGATCTTGAAAAAGCAAAAGTAGAAAATCAAAATGCAAATCAAAATCTGAAACAAACTCAAAAACTAGTAGCAGAATTGATGTCAGTTCCTGATCAAACTCCAGGTGCACAGAAGAAATACGACAATGCGAAACAACTAAAAGAAGAAGCTGAAACAAGATATATCAAAGCTCAAACAGCTCTGGATAACTTAAATGCAGACCTTCAAGTTAAGCAAAAAGCATTAGAAACTGCAAAAGAGCAGCTTGAAAAAGCAAAAGCAACAGATAAGACTGCAAGAAACAATTTAGATGAAACAACAAAAATTCATGAAAAACATTTGGCAGCCTTAAATGCTACACGTCAAACGATTACAAGATTAAACTCAATCTCAGATAAGACACCTCTTGCGCAAAAGAATCTAGATGAAGCTTCTCAACAATTGGTTGTTGCCAAGACTCGTTATGCAAAAGCACAATTAGCTGTTGAAAATCTAAATGCAGATATTCAAACAAAACAAAAAGTTTTAGCAGATGCGCGTGCAGAATTGGATAAAGAACTTAAAGTTCTTTCAGATCTTAAAGCTGAGAAAGCTAAGAACGAAGCAGAACTCAGAAACCGTCAGAATAAAGTTGAAGAGTTAAAAGCTAAAGAAAGTCAAATTAAGGATGAAATTTCTAAATTAAAGACTAGCTTAGTCGCTTTAGAAACACTTTTGGATCGTCTTGAAAATGCTGATGCATATTTGAAGAAAGCAAAAGAAGCTTATGATAATGCAGTTGAAGAGCATCGTTTAGCACTTGAGAATGTAGCAAGAGAGGAAGATAAACTTAAAACACTTCTACAAGATCAATTGGATGCAACTGCACAATATGAAGCAGTTAGGGAAGTCTATTTAAATACTCGTACAAGACAAAGCGAAGTCTTTAACGATAAAGTAGATCACAAGATGATTTTTCTGAATCCTGCGTTAGAAAAGAGTATACCAGAAAGTACTTCTAATGAACGAGTATATAGCTATGCTGGAAATCAAGCTAAATATGCTGCAAATAGAGCCTTGCCTAATACAAGTTCAATTGAAAATTGGTTAGTGTTTGCAATGGGAATTGTTCTTTGTAGTTTTGGTATTTCAGTATCACGGAAACATCGTGATTAATAAAAGCTGGTAAGTATTTCTTATTGTAGTAATGAATAAAAGTTTATCATTCAAAATTTGATTTTTTACTAATGATTTTAGTGAAACTAGGTATATGAAAAAAATAATAAATATCTTTAGATATTTATAGGAGGAAAAATAATGAAAAAAATTATTGCTTTAGTTGTTTTAGTACTTGCGGTTGCCGGTGGAGTATTCTTTCTCTTGAATCAAAATTCAGGACCAGAGAAGCAAATTATTGGTACTTGGTATGATAGTAAACACGATTCAACTATCGTTTTCAATAGCGATAAAACACTAGAAGTAACAAATAATAAAGACGAATCTAGAGATGGCACTTGGAAAATTGCTGGGAAATACGTCAAATTAAAGGTTTCTAGTGCAGCGAGTGCTAAAGCTGAATTACCTGGAAAAGATGAAAAAGAAGTAAAATATTTAAAGATTCAATTTAATTCAATTGAAACTGTTAACAGTGATTTTCGTGTAGCAGACGGAACTTTTGAAAAACAGTAATATAATTTAAGTATCTATTTTAAATATACGTGAAATTATCGCAACTGAAATCGGAATAAGAAAATTGATGCAATAGAATATAGAGAAAGCCTTGGAATGATTCCAAGGCTTTTTAGCTATCTATATATACCTTGTATATTCTATCTGGTTTAGTGTGATATATTCATTGTTAATACTCTTCGAAAATAAAATTCAAACCGCGTCAACGTCGCCTTGCCGTATGTGTAGGGATACTGACTACGTCAGTTCCATTTCAACCTCAAAACAGTGTTTTTAGCAACCTGCGGCTAGTTTACTAGTTTGCTCTTTGATTTTCATTGAGTATAAATAAAAATATGAGTTCTCCTCTTATTTTAAAAAATAATTATTTTATAATTTTTTTATACTTAGTGTAAACTATTCAGTGCGTCCCAAATACGGGAGGTTTGTTTCTGATTTTCATATTTGGATTATAATACTCTCATCAGAGTTACTTAAGGAGTAAGATATGAACCAGATTA
>NZ_JAPVZA010000013.1:0-77855 GCF_041432115.1 Streptococcus sp. 27098_8_12 | reverse complement strand
TACTATTTTTAAATAAAATAAGTTAAGCAATTCTGCAAAGAAATATAAATATGTTTTAATTTTTTGAGCGAATCAAAAAAATACCGAAACTTTCCGCTGTGAGAAAGGTGCCTGAAACACGATTGTTTCAGGCACTCGGGAGTTTTGAGACCTTAGGCTCAAAACTAAGTCATGGAACTTCTTCGAAGTTCGCTGACGTCCGTACTCACCTAAGGAAAGTTTCTAAGATGACTTTGTCATTAATCTAAAACAGGACCTCATGTGAGGTCCTGTTTTTATAGATTGTCTGTTTGCAGGCCGAGTTGTTTAACTCTGGCGGTGTAGTAGGTCATGATCAAAAAGAGGTTCACTGTGATCAGCCAGATGGCCCATTGGTGAATGAAATGCATGAGGATGGCTACACTAATAGCTCCTGCAACAAAGCTTCCAACGACAATCCCGTAATTCATCGCTTGTCTGCGATACTCGTCCAAATCTCCCTTTCCTCGAGTGATTCGGTACAAGGCCGTCAGCATCTTGCGGTAATTTCCAGAAGTCATAAAGATCACATAAGGGTGATTTTCGATGAGGCTCCCTGTAAAGGTCAACATCATCATCCCTGTCCCAAAAGCAATAAAGGGAACTTCTACAGGTGGTATGACAGACACCAAGGGAATCAGGAGTGTCACCACAAACAAAGGAATCAACATCTTGGTCCGCCAAAAGGCTGTCTTGCGATACTCTCTGATATGGAGGGCAACCACAAAGCCGATCGAGAAAAATAAAATAGATGAAAAACGCATGATGGTATTTTCGACACGGGGATCGTGCCAATCAGCGATGAGAAGCAGTAGGTTCCCCGTTTGGGTCGCGACCAAACTCCGATAGTGCATGTGGCAAAAGACATCGAGGCCTCCTCCTATAAAACCAAGCAGAGCCCCCATCAGTCGTGTATTTTGTGGTAAAATTATTTTTTCTTCCATAGTCTTGTCTCTTTTGATTTCAATTATGATTATTATACCACTTTGCACACAAGTGGAGCAGGAAAAATCAGAAAAAGCCCTTCCGTTACTATAAGTAAGGGAGGGCTGGTAGAATGAACCCCGCTCGATCTACTGTTTCAGGCGATAGGTCTTGCGTGGTTTTTTCTTAGGTACTCGCTTGACACCCACTTCTTCCACGAATTCTCCGAATTTCACGAGGAAGTTATTGCTAACGATGGGGCGTCCAGGATTGATCAGATTGACCAACTCGGTTGCTTCATAAACGGTGAAAGGCTCCTCTAACAGATAGAGGAAGGTTGGATTCCAGTCCAGACGCCCCTGAATCCGCTTGATCGACTCTTGAATAATCTGGTAGTGGTCAAAGGCAAAATCAGAAGCAGCTAAGGGTTCTCCATCGAGCAAACACTGGGACTTTTTGAAATCGACATCGAGAAAAACAACTTCCTTGGCATCGTCACCTGCATGGGCTAAGTCTACTGCTTCTGCCGGCAGATAGACCAGATGGGCAATGGTAATGACCCAGCCTCTGGGGTCCCGCTCAGGGGTGGAAACGGTCATGAGCTGCTCCACCTTATTCACTGGCAGATCGAGCCCAACTTCTTCTTTGACTTCTCGGATACAGGCATGAGTCGCATCTTCATCCTTGTTCACAAAGCCCCCCACCAAGGCGAGGCGGTGTTGATAAGGGTGGGCCTTGCGGCGAATGGCTAAGAGCTTGAGCTTGCCTTCAACAAAACAGTAAGCTACCATGTCCGCTGTGACACTTGGAGTTTCATAAGTCGGCAGATCTTGCTCCTTGTACCACTTGAGAAAGTCTGCTTCACTAGCGACCGTCTCAAAATACTCTTTCTCCGTCATTCCTGCTGGAATCGAGAGACTTGCCATCTAAACCACCTCCTTCTTGAGGGCTTTGGTCCATTGGTACCAGCCTACTAAACTATTGAGCGTGTAAACCCAGTACATCCCTTGAATGTGAAGACTCTGATCCCACCAGAGATAGATACTAAAGACGTTGGTCGCAATCCAGAAGATCCATTGCTCCCGGTAAAGGCGGGTCATTAGGAGCTGGCCGACCCCGTTGGTCGCATCGGTGATACTATCACGGAAAGGGCGAGCGCTATGGATACTTTGATACGCGAAGCCCATACCGATCCAAATCACAGCACACAAGGCCAAATAGCGCATCCACTCGATTAAGTTCAATTTCTTGGCTTCAAAGTGAGATTCTTCGACCTTACCTTGATCATTGATCCGATTAGAGAGCCAAACATAAAGACCGATCGGTTGCATGATGAAGAAATAAAGAGTTGTCAGAACTTCCCCGTAGAAGTTTTTATTGAGGGCTAAAACAAGGTAGATAGCGGAATTCACTGCTCCAAAGAGGTAGTTACTAGCACGCCCTTCGGCAACCAGGATAACACAGACAATGCCTGTCCAAGAGGCAAACAGTCCCAGCCAATCATGCTGTCCTGTATGATTGGTCCATTCTAAGAAGAAGGGAACGCTGGAAAGAAGCAGGAGATAGATCCATTGAAAGGCTGTACGTCCCACAAAAAGGTCCTTCCACAGGAGTTTCATAATATTGACAAAACCCTGCTTTTTCGCTTCTTGGTGAACATTTTTAAAGTCTTGGATAAAGGTTGTGAATTTTTCAGATAGGTTGTTCATTAGGTGATTCATAAGCTGCTCCTTAGTCGGCTTGGTAAATGGCATCGATCACCTTCTTGGCTTCTTCGTAGTTGCCGAGGTAGTCTGATGCGAGGAAAGTAGTCGGAATGTTTCCTAGGTATTGCTGGCGCAATTGGTCCAGGTAATTTGAAAAGCTGGTGCGGATCTCTTCGTCAGCCATGGTCATGTCTCGGAAGCCATCATTGACATAAGAGCCGATCGGCTGTACAAAAAGGATCAAATCCCATTTTTCTTTGGAGAGAATACTGACAAAGAGGTTGTCAAAGGTATCGGTCATGCTGGTATCCTGGCCTTCGACTTCCATGTAGTAGTCGTAATAACCCTTGGTTACCAGGGAATTGGTATCGGCGATGACAAGGCCTCGATTGGCACTACTATCGATGAGCTTAGAGGTTTGATCATACTGTCCTAAGAGTAGGTAATAGTAATCTTTTGGCGTGAGCTCATCATCCCGCACATTGTTCTTGATCTGGTATTCACGGGCATACTCAAGACTAACAGGTGCATCGTAAAAGCGAGCTAAGTCCTTTGCAAGGGTCGTTTTCCCGTTGCTGGCGCTCCCCATGATCAAAACTTTTTTTGTGAACTGGCGACGGAAGGGCTGAGCGATATATTTCCAGTATTTGCTTGGATTTTCCCGGATCATGGTAGCAGAGATCCCGAAGCGGCGCTCTTCTAAGTGAACTTCAAACCCTCTAGCTTCCAACTCTTCCTTATAGGCTTTCTCCCCTACATAAAAGATCAACTCTTCTGTCTCTGTTTGATACTGGATGGTGTCTAGGGCTGTCTGTAACCAAGGCTCCCAGCCCAAGGGATAACGAGGAAGTTCTGTCTCATCTAACTTATAGACTTGGGTCAACTCATCATTAGAGAAGGCTTCGCGGATATAACGGAAGCGTTTTTGTAAAGTCAACCCGACTTCTTCGCCACGGTCCCCTTCATAACCAGATACGATGACACGAACGCGATCACACTGACGCTTGGCCCGCTGGATCAGGTCAATATGCCCCTGATGAAGAGGCGCAAAGGTTCCAAAAACCAGGGCAATTCTTTCTTTTTTCATATAAACTCCTTTTTATAATTTTTTATAAATAGATTTTCTTTATGTTTTTATTATAAACTATATTTTCTATCTGTCAATAGTTTTTTATAAAAAAATATATTTTTCTTCAAATCAACAAAAAAAGATCTGAAAAGAGAAGCTTCTCCTTTCAGATCTTTCGCATTTTATTCACGAGTGAGGGAGTGGCTGACACCGTCTTTCAGAACCGTCACACTAGATACTGAGCCATCTTTTCCAACTACGATATCTAGAGTCGCCGCAGACCCATCGCCTGCTGAGAGATTAGCATGGTAATGGCCGTCATCCAAGGTATAGTTATAAGCGCTGATACCATAGGCTACGGGTTGGCCCCCAGGAAGTTGGATGGTCACTTGACCACCTTGGCCAATAGTGACTCCAGTGTCGCGTTTGTCAGACCAATTCCCAGCTGCTGCAGAGAAATCCCCTGCTGCTACAGAATAGACTCCCTTGTATTGGGCATTCTCAGTAGCAGAAGCTTGCTTCTTAGCATGGGCATGACCGTCTTCTAGACTTGGCAATTTTGCTTTCGCTGGTGTTGCTGGAGTGGCTACTTCTTTTGTTTCTTTTGTTACGGGTGCTGCTGGTGTCGCTTCTTTAGCTGGAGCAGGTGTTTGACTAGCTGCTGCTTGGTTATTTTTGCTACCAACAGTATGACTTTCTTCTGATTTGCTATCAGAGGATGAAGAGGCAATCGGATCTTTACTAGTGATCACTTTTTTCTTAGAAGAAGAGCTGGTTTGTTTAACCAGACTGGTCTTTGAACTGCTTGCTTCTGAAGTTTTTTCTTCTTTATTCCCGCCACAAGCTCCTAGGAAAAGACTAGCTGTCAAAGCTAGGGCTGCTAGGGAAATGATTTTTTTGTTTTTCATAACAGAACCTCTTTTTTGTAACATTTGTAATATTTTGTAACATTATTGTAACACTGTTATATGAGGCTGTCAATAGTTTCTCAAATATTTTTCTAATTTGAAAGAAATTTTAGGTAAGTTCCTAAACTTTGCAAAAAAAAGCCGGACATACTGTCCAGCTTTTCTTATTTATACACTTCTTGATAGAATTCGATCTTGTCCCCTTTTTTAACGGTGGTTTCAGCAGCACCTTTTGGAGCCATTTCGCCATTGATCTTGTACATCCAGTAAAGACCTTTGGCTTCATCTTGGCTGTGACCGTCAATCGAGGTGATCATGCCATTTTTTTCTTCAATCTTGTAGTTGGCTTTGAGCACTTTCATGAGGTTGCTCTCTTCTGCTACTTTCAAGGTTTTCGATTGCGCTTTTTGACCTTCTGGCGTCACGCTAATCGTAATCGAAATTTCGTTTTTCTTGGCAACTTCTGTGCTAGAAGCACTTGTTTGATGGTTTGTGCTATGAGACGGAGCGCAACTCGCTAAAAGAAGAGCTGCAAGTAAGGTCATCAAGCTAGAAATGGTTTTTTTCAACATAAAATCTCCTAAAGATTTGATAGATAATGGGATAGAAAATGATCGTCGACAGAGCATGGGCAAGGTTAAAACTAAAACCATTGACCAAAGCATAGGTCCACCAAGGAATATGGTATATCAAGGCATAAACACTATCGATCAAGACCCCATAAGCAAAGGACAGTAGGCCTACAAAAAGGATCTGAAGGACAAAGGGCAACCACTTGTAACTGATGCGCCAAATGAGCATCAAACAGCCAAAGGCGACAATCTGAAAGAACACAATCAGGCTCATCCCCAGGAAAAAGGCGGAGACAAACATGGTGATCATCATCACAAGAAAAGCAAAGCTATACCCTTCAAATATCACCAAGAGAAAAAAGATGGCAGAAATAGGTTGGACATTTGGGAAAGGGGCAAAAGCCTGACGTAGAGCGACACAAAGGGCCGCCAAAAGCGAAATACGGGTTAATCGCTGAAGCGTCATGACATCCTCCTAGACAATCTCAAACTTGATCGTTCCGGCTGTCGTTCCAACCTTGATCGTTTGTCCTTCTTGGGCTTGGCCTTTCAGCAATAGCTCTGCTAGTTGATCTTCCACTTCGGTCTGCAAGACACGACGCAGTGGGCGAGCTCCCATTTCTGGATCGTAGCCTTTGGTTGCTAGCAACTTGAGCGCTGAAGGCTGGAATTTGAGGGTCATGCCTTGTTCGGCCAAGGTCGCGATGAGCGGTTTGACCATGACTTTCACCACCTGCTGCATGTCCTCGCTTGAGAGACTATGGAAGACCACCTTTTCATCAATCCGGTTGATAAACTCTGGACGATAGGTCTTCTTCAACTCTTCAAACATGCGTTTTTCCATATTAGCTTGATCAAAGCGGATATCTTTGGCACCAAAGCCAACTGTCTTATCATCCCGAAGGGCTGTTGCTCCCAGGTTTGAGGTCATGATGATAATGGTATTGGAGAAGTCAATCTTCCGGCCTTTACTATCGGTTAAGACTCCGTCATCCAAGACTTGCAAAAGGACATTGAAAATATCTGGATGGGCTTTTTCCACCTCATCAAATAAGAGGACCGAATACGGTTTGTTGCGGACTTTCTCGGTCAACTCGCCTCCTTCTTCGTAGCCCACATAGCCTGGAGGGGCACCGTTGAGGCGGCTCGCTGCGAATTTTTCCATATACTCACTCATATCAAAACGGATGAGGGCCGATTCATCATCAAACAGAACTTCCGCCAAAGCTTTGGCTAGCTCTGTTTTTCCGACACCGGTAGGTCCCAGGAACATGAAAGAACCGATCGGACGCTTGTTGCTACGGATACCTGATTGATTGCGTCGAATAGCCCGACTGATACTCGAAACGGCTTGGTCTTGACCAATCACGCGCTTGTGCAATTCTGTTTCTAAGTTGAGGTACTTCTTGGCATCGGTTTGAGTCAGTTTTTGAGTTGGAATACCAGATAATTGGCTCAAGGTCACTAAGACATCTTGGTCAGTGACTTCTTTTTTGTAGACAATGGGAGCGGCCTCTACTTGTAAGAGTTGGGCTGCTTTCTTCCACTTGCCGTCCATCAAGGCCCGATCCAAGGCGGTCAACTCTTCTTTTACGTGACCGTTGGAATCGCGGTTTTGTACAGTAGCTGCCGCTTCATCCAAGAGATCAATGGCTGAATCTGGCAATTGACGGCTGGTCAAATAGCGGTGAGCATATTTGACAGCTGTTTCGATCGCTTCATCGGTAATGGTCACATGATGGTGGTCCTGATAAGTCTCTTTCAAGCCTTGGAGAATCTGGATGCTATCTGCAACACTTGGCTCTTCAATGGTGACTTTCGCAAAACGCCGAGAGAGGGCTGCATCTTTTTCGATATGCTTTTGGTACTCATCTTGGGTCGTTGCCCCAACTGTACGCAAGGTTCCCCGTGCCAGGGCTGGTTTTAGAATATTGGCTGCATCTAAGGTCGAATCAATGCCGGATCCTGACCCCATAATGGTATGCAGTTCATCGATAAAGAGAATCACGTGACCGTCTTCTTCGATGTCCTGGATGATATTGTTCATCCGTTCTTCGAAGTCCCCACGGAAGCGCGTTCCTGCAACAACATTCATGAGGTCCAATTCTAAGACACGCATTTGCGCGATTTCAGCTGGAACATTGCCACTAGCGACCCGCTGAGCCAGACCTAAGGCAAGGGCAGTTTTCCCGACCCCTGCTTCTCCCACCAATACAGGATTGTTCTTCGTCTTGCGGCTGAGGATTTGGATCATGCGTGAAATCTCTGCATCCCGGCCGATCACAGGTTCAAGCTGGCCTGCACGCGCCATTTCTGTCAAATCACGGGTATAATCTTCAAGACCTCCACTGGTGCTTGGTGGCATGCCCATCATATTTCCCATGGTTTGTCGGTTAGGGTTTTGAGCCCGATAAAGACTCCGAATGGCTTTGATATCGTTCTTGTCCCAGCCTGCCTTGTCTTCTAAATTCTTGCGAAGGGAGGCAATAGGGACTCCCTTGTCTTGCTCTGTAAAGGCAAAGCCGGCAAACTCCATGACTTGGCTCGCCAAGGTCCCACGGTCCGCTAGAAGAGAGAGGAGCACATGCTCTGTTCCCAAGGTCTTGGCATGAAGAACCTGGGCAATCTCTCTTGCGTGCTTCATAATGGCTTCCATCCGATAAGAAAATGGGAAGATTTCATACCGATTGTCGCTTTGAAAAGCTTGGCCTGTAATATGCTCCGCTGCATCCTGAAACTCATCGATCTGCATAGGATAATCGTTCAGTACAGAACCTGCCACGCTATAGGGATTATTGGCCATAGCCGTCAGGAGATGCCAAGTATCTAAGGTATGTCCCTGATAGTGGCCTGCTAGTATTTGGGCCGCTTCTATACTTTCTAACAGTGCTGTTGAATAGTTCATCTAGTCGGTATTTCCTTTTCTATCTACTTGTTGAATGATTTTTTTCAGCATACTTGCTCGTAGAATGAGAGCATCTCGACCTAGGACCTCATCGGAGGTCGTCGCAAGCAAGAGCTGCGTTTCACGTCTTGTCAATAATTTTTCTTCATAGAGCATCTGGAGGATATCATTGAAGACCTGCTGGCTGATGGTTTCTCCAATATTGGCTGCCAAGTCTTGGAGCATCTGATGGTGATCTGAAAACTGGACCTTGCCAATGCGGATATAGCCACCCCCACCGCGTTTGCTCTCTACAATATAGCCTCGACTCTCGGTAAAACGGGTCTTAATGACATAGTTAATCTGACTGGGTACGACCTGAAAGACATCGGCTAACTCACTTCTTTTGAGCTCTGCCATGCCAGCTTGAGCCAGCAAGGCCTTGATATAAGCTTCAATGCTATCAGATGTGTTCTTATTTGCCATGATGCTCCTTTCTGGCTTGTTTTTTTCTAGATGGATGCTCTACTCTTTGGCCCATAAAAAATGGCCTTGGAGTGTTCCTTCTCATCATTGACCTTATTTGACTATTATACAATTTTTACGGCTGTAAATAAAGCAAAGACTCCATGGAAATCGGAATCTCTTAAGAAGGCAAAACAAAAGAGGCTAGTGAGAACTAACCTCTTATGCGAAGAAGGAACTACTCTTTGCGACGAGCGAATTTGGCGCCTCCACCCAAGAAACCTAGACCAAGAAGGCCTAACCAAGCAAAGAAACCACTTTCTTTTGTACCGGTTTGAGGAAGTTTTCCTTCCGATTGTAGAGAAGGACTTTCAACATCTTTTTTTTCCGGATGATCTGAAGTCAAAACAGAAACTGCTTCTGGGGTTTTCGGTTGGAAGAAAACTGGTCTTTCTTTTTCTTTTTTGTCTTCTGCTTGAGAAAAAGTTGCAACTTCTGGCTGCTCCTTACTTGGAGTGACAGGAGTGGTTGGAGTCGGCATATCAGCTATCAACGGACTTTCTTCCGCTTCCTTCGTTCCAACTTCTGTGATCTGGTCCTGAGCCTCCACTTCGACAAAGGCATCGACTTCTGTCCGAATTTCTTTGCCTTCTTGTCGAACCTCGATCAATTTCAGCCGGCGTCCGACCTTCCCTGCTTGAAGGATCCGGCTCTCGCCCTTGGCCAAGTCCTTGTTCTCACGCGTTTGACTCTCAAATGGAATCTCCTCTGCTTCGATGAGAAGCTCTGGCTTTTCAAGAATCAGATCTCGAACACCTTGATCTGGGCGTGTCTGCGCCAGGGGTTCATAATTGTGAGCATCTTCTAAGGTGGTTTCAAGGGCTTCCACTTGATTAGCTGCAGCAACCAAATCTGGTCGCTCTTGATCCAACAACTGAGTCAAGTCCGTCAATTGTCCTTGAACCGTCGGTTTGAGGTCTGCTTTCAAGCGATCGAGAGAAGTAGCCTTGATCTTTTCTACTCCTTCTCTGATGATCTGTTGCAGCTCTTCTTGACTGAGCAGCTGACTATCTTTCCCTGAGAGGACAAATCGGTCCACCTGGATGGCTCTAGATGACTGAGGATCATTGAGGGCTGGATCCAGATGCAGGCGTAGCTGGTGGTAGCCTTTTGCTAGGCCTTGTAGATTGACCAAACTCTGGTCGAGCTTGCGTTGATCTCCGTAGCCACTGAAATAATGATCGCCTTCGATCTCATAATCATGGCCCCGACCTTCTTCGAAGGCCATTTCTTTTCCATCCAGGGTGACGCTGTAGAGCCCATGACTTGGATCAACCACTCCTCGGACCTCCACGCCGGTGCCCTTAAAGGTAATGGTCACTTCAATGTGTTTCTTGCCTTCTTCATCGGTCACTTGGTTAAAGCTAGACCAAGATTCTGTGCCATTTGAGAAGTTTGGATTGTCTGTCTCGTGCTGCCAACCCTCACTGTAATGCAGTTTTGGATCTTGGTCATCTACTTCTTTGCGATTTTCTGGAAGCAGGTCCTCGTTCATCACTTGGACTGTCAGTTCTGGAATAAAGCCGACCAGACTTCCTTGATCCGGATGCAACAATTTGACCTTAAAGTCATAGACATCGGTTGCTTTTCCTGCAAAATCAAGGGTTGGAACTTGGACTGTTTTTTCTGTCTCGCCATCTGCGAACTCAAGGGTGACGTTGGTATCTTTGTAGACCTTGCCATGAACCCCTGTTCCTGGTTCTGTGATTAATTTCAGACTGGCACTTCCTTTAGAGCCACCTTTTCTCTTGACGAGGATTTGCGCTGGGTCGCCTTTCTTAACAGCTAGAGTTGGCTGAGCAAACTCAAAGAGACCCTTTTCTTGGTTATTGAGGGCATAAATCCCTTCCGTTGCGATCGCATCTCCCTTGCTATTGACCAAGGTCAAGGTATGAGATCCTGCTGCCAAGTCCGGTGTTTCATAGACCTTTTGGCTACGTTTGCGGCTTGGGCTTTGGGTATTGACGGTCGCTAGCTTTTGTCCATCGACATAGACATCCATTTCCCCATGACCAGGGTCGACAGTTGCGACCACATAGGCCTTAGTGCCTTCAAACTGATAGGTCACCGAAGCTCCCTTTTCCTTGGTCCACATAGAGGTACCTCGAACGCCTTCTCCCTCTTCATTCCACTGACCATTGGCCCGGTCAGCAGTCCGGTCAGAATGATAAGTCAAACCAAGCGGATAGCCATCAGTTTCTTCAATGCTAGCTGGCGTCTTATAGACAGAGACTCCGTTCAAGATTGGAGTGGCTTGGGCATCAGTGATGGACACCCGGATATAGCGACTATCAACTGGTTGCCCTTTGATTAATCGGCGGTATCCCACAGTTGAGCCAGCTCCATAAGGAACCCATTGCCCATTCACTGCCACATCAATGGTGAAGCCAGAAATCCGTTGGCCTTTCTCGATGGTTTCTTTGAGCTCTACCACATCAAAGTGTTGCTCTTTTCCAAGATCGAGGACAAAAGATCCGGTCTTGGCATCATCAGCCGGGGCCCAACTGGTCTTTTCATCGCCATCTGTCAAATGGCTAGCCTTGTAGAGAGAATTGCGTCGTGTCGAGTCAGCTTCGACCAAAGCTCCTGCCGCATAGTTCACACTGTAGAGTTGGTCCAAGGTCTGGCGGAATTCTTTCAAACGGGCTACATCGGCCTCCGCAAATTTTCCGTCTTGATTGGGTGGAATATTAAGCAGAAGCGGGGTGCCATGGCCGACCGATTTGAAGTAAATGTCCATCAATTCGCGCAAGGACTTAGGTTCTTGATTGTCATGGTAGAACCAGCCGGAGCGGATAGAGACATCGGCTTCTCCCACTGAGTATTGCTTCCCTTCCGGATCCCCGTGATTGAGGTAGCTATTGGATGGATTGTTGCGGATCTTATCTGGATTGACCTTTTGCCAAACAGGATCTCCGGCAATCCCCTTTTCATTTCCAATCCAACGAACATTGGTCGGCTCAGCTGAGAAGATGGCAATATCCCCTTGGGCCTTGCGAATGGCTTCAAACCACTTGTCAAAGGTATAGGTGACTTTTTGAGCCCCATCGCCACGCGCACCATCCATCCAGACTTCTACGAACTTGCCCTTGTTACCATATTTTGGATCTTCAAGGATTTCTTTGAGCTGGTTGAGATAGTATTCGTTGTATTGGTCCTCTGTATCCACATGGTAGAGCGGGCTGTGAGCATCCCAAGGCGAGAGGTAGACCCCCATATCCATGTCATACATGCTGGCAGAAGCAGAAACCTCGGCTAGGATATCGCCTTTCCCTTCCTTCCAACCGCTTTTAGCAATTGTATGGTCGGTGTATTTGGATGGGTACAAGAGGAAGCCATCGTGGTGCTTGACGACCATGATGGTTCGTTTGAAGCCCGCGTCTTTCAGGGTTTTGATCCACTGATCGGTATCCAGATGCTCTGGATAGAAATAATAAGGATCTTCTTGCCCATCTCCCCACTCACGATCGTAGTAGGTATTCATCCCAAAGTGGATGAAAGCTGCTAGTTCTTCGCGGTGGTATTGCATCTGAGCCTTGCTTGGAAGTGGTCCGTAATCCGCAATCTCAGTCTCCTCGTTTAGAGAAGTGGCTGGTTGGCTTGCTTCTGTCCCTTGACTGACTGTGCGATTTTCTTTCTCACTAGTAGCTGCTGAGGGCTGTTCTGATTCTTCTTGGTGCTCGTTCACAGTTTTCTCCTCCTTTCCTTGATCTCCTGCATTGCTCGTTTCAACCCGTTCTTCACGTGGTTCACTATTCTCAGCTTGTTCCTCTGCGTAACTGGTAGTCACTCCCAAAAAACAAGTCGCTACGACTACCGAGCAGACGCCTACTGAGAGTTTACGAATGCCAAATCGATTTCTCTTATCAAATAATCTTTTTCCCATATTCCATTCCTTTATGTCATCAGGTAAAGAGGGTGGAGACTTTCCCCATCCTCTTTCTGTTACCTGTGAACTTTTCACCGTATAGTTGCTGGCTTATCCAGCTTTTTACTTGGCCTTATCGGCTCTTTTTTTCTGATCATCCAGCACAGCACCGGCAAGACCTGCTGCTAAGAGACCTGCCACAAGGCTTGCGACGCTTTCTTCCGTTCCTGTATTTGGTAATCTACCTTCGGAAACTGGAGCAGTTGAAACTGCTGGTGTTTGAGCTGTTTTCTCGACTTCCTTCCCTGCTGCATCTGTCCCTTCCTGACGCACTGCTTTGACCTCAAGAGATGCTTGAGGAGTTGGGGTAGCTACTGGTCCTTCTGAGCCATGAGGATGTTCTGGGTTCGGAAGCGGTTGTGGCTCTGGCCGTGGTTGCGGCTCTGGCTGTGGTTGCGGTTGTGGCTCTGGTTGTGGCTGAGGTTCTGGATGAGGTTCTGGCTGTGGCTCTGGTTGTGGCTCTGGTTGTGGAGTGTCTGGAAGTACTTCTTTCGTGCCCACCTCTGTGATTTCTGCCACTGGATCTAGCTCTACAAAGGCATCCAGTTCCTTCCGGCTTTCCACACCATTTTCTTGAGAAACTTCCACCAAGCGCAATTTGCGGCCTTTTTGACCTTCTTGAACCACACGTTTCTCACCTTTTGGAAGATCCGCATTTGGACGTTCTAGGCGTTCAAAGTCCATCTCTTCTGGCTCAATCACCAACTCTGGTTTGGTATGGGCCAGATTCTTAACCCCTTCTTCAGGAATGTCTGAGCCTGTAGGTGCTTTTACGGATAGAGAAAGTTGATATACTTTTTCGAGCTTGCCATCTTCTGAGACAACCTTGATAAGAACCGGAGCATTGGCACTTTTAGCATCGATGACCGTAACGGCTGTTCCATTCTTGCCTTGTGCTGAAACGATTGGACGTTCTCCCTCATACTCTAGATGATAATCTGTCACATCTGGTTTAAAACCTTCTAGGTCTTTGCCATTCACTTGGATCGTAACGTCAGTTGTTGCCTGGGCCTCTTCTGTTGGGGCATAGGCGCTCAATTCAATGATTCCAATTCCTTTAAGATTTTCGTCACGGACCATTCTTAAACGGATGGCTTTCGTTCTGGTTTCGTTGAAGCTGAGGTTAGAGATATAACCAGGCTCAAAGGCATAATCCAAGCTATACGGGATTTCTTCCCAGTTTGAGGCTTGGTTAAATGGATGATCTGGAAGATTCTTCAGATTGCCATAATCATCCGGAACATCAAAGTCTGGACCAATATAGCGTTCAAGAACCGTTTTCGTTGGCAGACCTGTTTCCTGATCTGCAAAGAAGTCGACCGCTACTTTATTGACTAAGCGCTCTGTTACTTGACCATTTTTCTTGAAAATGAGACCAGCAAACACTTCTGTTTGATCCGGCTCTCTCTTCCAGTTGGTCCAACGGTAGTACTCGTTGTAGCCACCATCATTGATGTAATCGATATAGTCGATTTGATTTGGATCGAGATCGTTGGTTTCACTAGCAAATGCTCTGGTATCCTCTGCATTGTAGTCACGGTTCACAGAGAGGATTTCTCCTGTCTTTTCTGACACCCGGACGGTCAGCTGAGCTGTCAGATCATAGCCAATGACTTTTCCTTCCAGCGTGAAGCTACCTTCGTGAGAAAGCGCATCAGCTGGTAGAGGCTTCCAGTCCACCGTCAGTTCCTTGCGTTCATAGCCTGTATCCCCTTGGAAGTAAACGCCTACGGTAGATGGTAGAACTAGATCTTGACCGACTTTCACAAAACGGCTGCCTGCTTCTACTGCTACTGGAGTAGCTTGTTTCAGTTTTTCTGCATCACTTGTGAGATGGAGACGGTATTCTTGTAAGATAGTACCATCTTCTGCTTTATGGATGACACGGATTGGCTCACCTTCATGGACGCTTGGTACAACCGTTGCAAGACCGTGATGGCTGGCTGTCGCTTCCACTTGTGGATAAGCCCGATCACGCGCATCGATGTAGTAATCGGTCACACTTGGGTTGACACCTGGCAAGACATCGCCATTGACGCGAATGGTCAACTGGCTCTTTTCTTCTGCCGCCACCTTATTGGCAAAGATCTGAATCTCTGAAATAGAGCTTCCACGTTTGCCTTCTGGTGTCTTCATGCGGATCCGAACGGCATAGGTGTCGACTTTATCAAAACTGAAATGATTCATCTTGCCAGCTGCTACCGGTTCTTCAACGGTTAGGTTGCTGACTTCTTTCCAGTTGGCTGGATTGTTAAATGGATGGTCTGTTTCGTCTTTGACACGATTTGGATTGCTTGGAACTGTTGGGATTTGCTCTCCTGTATAGTACTCAATCACGTATTCACTTGGAGCCCCAACGCCGTGGTCTTCATGGAAACCAACATGGAGGTTGTCCACTGCACGCTTGGTCAAGATACCAGAGTCCCCAAACAAGATTCCAACCGAATCTTCCGCATTGTCACGGCCCCAGTTGGTCCAACGGTTAGCTGGAGCATCGGTAAAGGAGATGACCTTGTCATTGACCTTAGCAACTGGATCTGCATCGTTAGAGTCACTTGCAAAAGCGAGTGGCAAGACAGATCCTGTCCATTGCTCTGCTACATTGGCTCCCTTGACTGTGGTGCTAGAAACACGAATATGAAGACGGGTTGGAAGATCCGTTCCTTCTACACGACCAGCTAGGACAACTTCTCCTTCTTTGGCCAAGAGTTGCGGATCGACCGCATCCCAGGCCACCTTAGCAGTATAGGTCTTACCATTAGAGTGATAGGTACGCACGCTTTCTGGAAGGGCTGGTTTTTCTCCGACTGGAGTGGTAGTGCTGACTTCTTCTACAGCGATAATGCCTTCAACCGTCACTTGAGCTTGGGCTTCTTTTTCCACACCCTCTACATGACCGGTGACTGTAAAGCTATGGTAATCCTTGACTTGATCTGCGGTTACAGCATCCCAGGTCACGCGTTTTTCTTTAGGGAATCCCTTATCATACTCGACCAAGACGGTCTCTGGAAGAGCTGGCAAAATGTTTCGATCTGTACTAATCCGTACAGGACGCACCTTGACAACCGTCTTTTCTTCAGGATTTGGTGTGATGGTAAAGCTGACTTCTCCCGTTTGTCCTTGGAAGTTGGCTTCTAAATGAACCAAGCCTACTTCCCGCAATTCCAAACCTTTATTGGTTGCGACTGCTTTTCCTTGACTACCAGCTCTTGTTTTCACATCGATTTGATCTGCTTTGAGACTTGCTTGGCTACCATCTTGGTAATGGGCAATGACTTCAAGTGGTACCGTTTGGTCTTCCTTGAGTTCCTGTCCTTCTGGCAGACGCAATTCTAGGCGCTCAATCTGTGGACTTTCTTCTTGGAATTGGACCACATAGGTCTGTACAGCTCCCGTATCCTGAGCAGTTACAAAGATTTGAGCTTTCAAACCATTTTCACGGTTAGCTTGGAGGACCGTCACTTGGGCATTTTCTGCACTTGCTGTGACTTGACCTGGCTCTTGACCATAAGCGAGGGAACGGAAAATAGTATGGTTGCCACTACCAAATTTTGGAAGAGCTACTCCATCTAGCTGAACCGTTGGTTTCTTAGCCTTGGCTACTTCTCCTCCTGCAACCACTAGTGTTGCTTGAACCGTTTCCCCATTGCCTAGGAGTCCTGTCGCTTTCAAGCGTGCTCCTGGTGTGGATAACTGATCTTCTTGACCAGCTTCCAAGGTCCATTGATCGACTTCATAGTGAGCACTGGTCCCATCGGTGAAGACTAATTGCACAGTCTTATCCACTGTCGCTAGGTCTGCTCCCTGCGGGATTTGTTTGATGACTGGAAGGACTTGTTCCACGCCGATCACATCAACCAGAGCTTCGACCGTGCGTCCTTGAACATGACCTGTCACACGGACTTGGCCGGCACGGCTATAGTTTGCTTTGTCCCATTCAACAGCTTCTTCTTGGGCCTTGCCATCGCTATAGACCACATTGACCTTACTTGGTAAGGCAGGCTCTTCTCCCAGATAAGCACTTTGTCGAACCGGTTCGACTCCCAAGACAGAGCGTTCTGCTTGGTCCTTCTTACCTGTAAAGAGGCTGACTTGGTCTGATTGCAAGCGATCTGAGTCTGCATACAGAGTAAAGGCACCCGCCTGCTCAGTTGATTTGACAATCACAACCCCTTTGCCGTTGAAGGCTTTGCGTTGCCATGAGCCATCTTCCTGCGCTTTGTAGCGTTCACGGCTAGCTTGTTCCCCATTATCGACACCGACAATTTGACCTTGCCCATGCAGATGGAAATGCACCAAATTATTGGCAGTTGGGACGACACGACCTGCTTCATCGACGATTTCATATGTAATATAGGTCAAATCCTTGCCGTCTGCTACAATGGCGTGTTCTTCTTTCAGCAGGCGAACACCGGCTGGCTTCCCAGCTGTCTCGATCTGATCACGTGCGATCACTTCGCCTGCTTCGTTGCGCGCAATAGCTTCTACTTTACCTGGTACATAAGGAACCAACCACTCTAGATAGAGTTCATCCGGATTTGCCCCTTCTTGGTAGGTCCGGCCATCAGCTGTGGCCTTCTTGGTAAAGGTCTTCACTCCTTGTGATTCCCCATTGACAATCAATTCCACACTGTGAGCATTGGAGAAGGTCCGAACAGGGATCCGGCCTTCTTCGTCCATGACACGATTGGCTAATTCTGGATTGTCCCAGTTCCAATGTGGCAAGAGATGGACCATCGGATGTTTCTCTGCCGATACCCATTGACTTTGGTAAAGGTAAAAATCATTCTTTGGAAGGCCGGCAGTATCCACGATACCGAAATAAGAACTTTTCACAGGTGTGTCATTTTGGTTGTGCCATGGTGTTGGCTCACCGATATAATCAGTACCGGTCCAGATAAATTGTCCTGCATAACCGGCATGATCACGGTCAAAGGTCCAAGAGGCGGTTGCTGTCCGACCCCAACCAACCCGGTCATTGCCGTAGTCTGATTGTTCATAGTGGCGGTCTTCTTGGTTGCTGCCAACCCATTCTCTTTCAGGATGATAGTATGAGCCCCGTGTCCGCGTTGCAGAAGAGGTTTCCGAACCATAAATGAGCCAGTTTGGATGTTTGGCCCGTAAGCTTTCATAGTTGGCCTCTGAATAGTTAAATCCAACCGCATCGAGCTCTGCTGCTACCTTTTCATGGCCTCCTGAGCCATCACCAAAGCGGAATTTATCAGCTCCCATGGTGACATAACGGGTTGCATCCACGTCCTTGATGGTCTTGACCAACCGACGAACAGTTGCGACAGATTTGTCTGAACCATCTGCTTCACCGACTTCGTTACCGATTGACCACATGACAATGGCTGGATTGTTCTTGCCCCGCTCTACCATGGTTCGTAGATCGTAATCGGACCAAGTATCCCCCTTACGAGCTTCTGGGTGAGTGGCATCTTTTTCAAAGAAACGACCATAATCGTATTGTTTCTTACCACCATACCAGGTATCAAAGGCTTCTTCTTGGACCATCAAGCCCAACTCAGCAGCAATTTTTAAGGTTTGTTCACTGGCTGGGTTGTGGGTCGTCCGAATCGCATTGACCCCCATGTCTTTCATCTGTTTGAGACGACGGTATTCAGCCTTGTAATTTTCCTCAGCTCCAAGAGCCCCGTGGTCATGGTGAAGGGATACTCCGTGGAATTTCGTCGCCACCCCATTGAGGAAGAAGCCACCTTCTGGCGTCCAGTTGAGATAGCGATAACCAAAGCGTTCCTTTTGCACATCGACCAACTGCGAATCCCGATAAACCCGCGTATACAAGGTATAGAGAGCTGGATGATCCGTTTTCACATCCCAGAGGGTTGGTTTTTCAACATGCAAGGTTTGAGAAAGGTTGATCGCTTGACCTGCTAGAACAGCTTGTGCTTCACTGCGCGTTTTTTCGCTCACCACTTGGCCATTTTGATCGACAATTTCATATTCCGCATAAATACTATGGGCTTGATCATCTTGGTTGACAATGCGGCTCTTCACCACCGTATCTACTGCCCCATTTTGCTGTTTTTCCAACTGAGGGGTCGTAATCGTAGTCCCATACTGCGCTAAATGAACCTTGTCCGTCACACTCAGCTTAACATCCCGGTAAATCCCGCTACCAGAATACCAACGGCTACTTGGTTGTTGATTGACCACATGAACGGCGATGGTATTCTCGCTTCCATCTGCGTTCAAATAAGGAGTAATATCATAAGAAAAGGCATTGTAGCCATTTGGATAATGACCAACGAATTGTCCGTTTACATAGACTTTGGAATCCATATAAACCCCGCCAAATTCCAAGCGGACCTTCTTATCTAGATCTTTGTCGTCCAAACGGAAGGTCTTACGATACCAAGCATCCCCTCCGTTTAATTGACCCCCCTCATTTTGAGCAGGAGAGTTGTGATCGAAATCAAAGAAAATAGACCAGTCATGAGGAAGATCTAATTTTTTCCAATCCTTGACATCCACTTGACGCCCTTCTGCACCAGGAGCTGCATTTAATTTAAAATACCAATCTTTATTAAAATCACGTTCTCGATCTTGCACAATATCCTCCGCTACACGATTTTGATCTGGAGCAGCAGTTTCTTCCGTTCCTGTAGCACGCTCAGATGAAGTAGAAACAGGCTGGCCCTCTCCTTGAGGGGCTGGCTTTTCCTCAGCTCTGGTAGGGGTGATGACAGCTGGAGCTTCTGAAACTCTTGCACCAGCTTCAGGAACTTCCGTTTCTGAGTTTTCCGTTACAACACTTGGTGTCTCCATCGAAGTCGGTTCACTTTCGAGGGCTGGCTTTTCTTCCGCATGGACCCTTGAAAGACCCAAGGCAGAAATCCCAATCACAACAGAACAAGCTCCAACTGAGAGCTTACGAATACTAAAAACAGGACGCTTTTCAAAAAAAGACTTTCCCATAAAAACCTCCTCTTAGGATTAACTATTCAATTTGTAAGCGCTTCCTTATACCTGCGAACGCTTACAGAAAATCACATATTAACTATACCAAAAAAATAGAAGCGATAGGCCTCGATTTCGCTCCAACTATAGTTAGATTAAGAATTCCTTTAATTAGTGGAAATCTCCTACAAACCAAAAAAATAGAAGCCAACGGCTTCTATTTTTTTATGATCTTATAATCCTGGTTCTTGACCAAGTTCAGCAGCCACCATCCAAATGTTCTTTTCAAGTTCTGCTTTCGCCCCAACAAAGATATCGTTGGTTACATCGTCGCCTTCAGCGTCAGTAACATCCAAAGCTTTTTGGTAAAGGCCATCAAGGTAATGGAAGATTTCAAGAACACGTGCCAAGCTTTCTTCTACATTTTTTGTAAATGCTCCACGGCGTTCTTCAATATTGCTGTGTTCCAAAAATTCAGTCATGCTAGAATAAGGAGCCCCACCAAGAGTGATCAAGCGTTCGCTCACTTCATCCAAGGTTGCATCCAAGCTGTCCATGTATTCGTCCATTTTTGGATGCCAAACCATAAAGCCACGTCCACGCATATACCAGTGTACTTGGTGGAGGGCAATGTGAGCTACGTAGAGATCTGCTACGACTTGGTTCAAGAGCGCTTTTGTCTCTGGAAGACTTTCTTTATTAGAAGGTGCAAAAGTTGCTACATCAGTAGCTGCTTCATGTTTCATAGTTGTCATATCGTTTCTCCTTTTTATAATGATTCTAATTAACTATGTCTTTATTATATGCTTCCTCATTCAGAAAGTCAAGATAAAAGATTTAAAAATATCATTGTTGCCAATTGAGAAAAGATACGATAGAATGAAGAAGACTAATCGAAAGGCTTGACTAATGAAATATATCTTTACCTTCCTGATCTCCATGGTTCCCCTTGTTGAATTGCGCGGAGCCATCCCTTTTGCCATTGCAAATGGTATTCCCTTATGGACAGCGCTCCTGATCGGAGTGATCGGAAATCTTCTCCCCGTCCCTCTGATCTTCTTTTTCGCCCGCCATATCCTCACTTGGGGGGCAAAAAAACCAATCATAGGAGGCTTTTTTAGCTGGTGTCTCAATAAGGGCCATAGAGGCGGACAGAAATTAGAAAAAGCTGCAGGAGACAAGGGAATCTTCTGGGCCTTATTGCTCTTTGTGGGAATTCCTCTTCCGGGAACTGGTGCCTGGACCGGTGCCCTTGCGGCTTCTATCCTTGACTGGGACTTCAAACGCAGTAGCCTCGCAGTCATGCTCGGAGTGATCCTAGCCGGCCTCATCATGGGAACCCTGTCCCTGCTCTTAGGAATCGATACCTTCGCACATTAAGCAAAAGAATGAGCCCATGATATCAATTCACATAATATCTTCTCTGAATCTTTCCTTAGGTGAGTTATTTAGATGAATTTATCTTACAAAAAAAGAGGTTCCCATCGAAACCTCTTTTTTTGTATTCTTAGTTGTTAAGAGCTGCTGCCATTGTAGCTGCAACTTCTGATTCAAAGTCGTTAGCTGCTTTTTCGATACCTTCACCAACTTCAAAGCGAGCAAACTCAACTACTGAAGCATTTACTGATTCAAGGTAAGCTTCCACTGTCTTGCTGTCATCCATGATGTAAACTTGTGCAAGAAGAGTGTAGGCTTGGTCAACTTTAGTGTTGTCAAGCATGAAACGATCCATTTTACCAGGGATGATTTTATCCCAGATTTTTTCTGGTTTACCTTCAGCTGCCAATTCAGCTTTGATATCTTCTTCAGCTTGAGCGACAACTTCGTCAGTCAATTGAGCTTTAGAACCATACTTCAAGTGTGGAAGAGCTGGTTTACCAACCATTGCACGGCTTTCGTTATCTTGGTCGATGACGTGGTTCAATTGTGCCAATTCATCTTTCACGAATTGTTCATCCAATTCTTTGTATGAAAGAACAGTTGGTTTCATCGCAGCAATGTGCATTGAGATTTGTTTAGCAAGTGCTTCGTCTCCACCTTCGATCACAGAGATAACACCGATACGTCCACCGTTGTGTTGGTAAGCACCGAAGTGTTGTGCATCTGTTTTTTCAAGCAAGGCAAAACGACGGAATGAAATTTTTTCACCGATTGTAGCTGTTGCAGATACGTATGCAGCTTCAAGAGTTTCGCCTGAAGGCATTGTCAAAGCAAGAGCTTCTTCGTTGTTAGCTGGTTTACCTTCAGCGATGACTTTCGCTGTTGCGTTTACCAATTCAACGAATTGAGCGTTTTTCGCAACGAAGTCAGTTTCAGCGTTTACTTCAACTACTGCTGCAACGTTACCATTGACATAAACACCAGTCAAACCTTCAGCGGCAACACGGTCAGCTTTCTTAGCTGCTTTAGCCATACCTTTTTCGCGAAGCAATTCGATCGCTTTTTCGATATCACCTTCAACTTCAACCAATGCCTTTTTAGCGTCCATGACACCGGCACCAGATTTTTCACGCAATTCTTTTACAAGCTTAGCTGTAATTTCTGCCATTTTTGTTCTCCTATATTTTTTTAATAAAATAAGAGGGTCGGGCTGAGCCCTGCCCTCTTAGGTTCGTTACTTATTGAATGAATTAAGCGTTGTCGCCTTCTACAACTTCAACGATTTCTTCGATTGAATCAGCTTGACCTTCAGTAGCTGCCAATTCAGCTTCTACTGTAGCAACACTGTCTTCACCTTGACGTCCTTCGATAACAGCGTCAGCCATTTTCGCAGTGATCAATTTAACAGCGCGGATAGCGTCATCGTTCGCTGGGATGATAACATCGATATCATCTGGGTCAGTGTTTGTGTCGACCATCGCTACAACTGGGATACCCAATTTCTTAGCTTCTTTAACAGCGATTTGTTCTTTATGTGGATCCACAACGTACATTACGTCTGGGATACGAGGCATGTCTTCGATACCGCCCAAGAATTTTTCAAGACGAGCGCGTTGTTTGTTCAACAATGCAACTTCTTTCTTAGGAAGAACTTCAAAAGTTCCATCTTCTTCCATGCGTTTGATTTCTTTCAAACGAGCGATACGTTTTTGGATTGTTCCCCAGTTAGTAAGAGTTCCACCCAACCAACGGTGGTTGATGAAGTATTGACCTGCACGAACAGCTTCTTCTGCAACAGCATCAGCAGCTTGTTTCTTAGTACCTACGAACAAGATCACTGCATCGTTTGCAGCTGCATCACGCATGAAGTCGTATGCTTGGTCTGCATATTTTACAGTTTGTTGCAAGTCGATAACGTGGATTCCGTTACGTTCTGTGAAGATGTACTTAGCCATCTTAGGGTTCCAGCGACGAGTTTGGTGACCGAAGTGTACACCAGCCTCAAGAAGTTGTTTCATTGAAATTACTGCCATGAGTAGTTTCTCCTTTTTTGTTTTTTCTCCTCTCTCAGACGTCAACTTGCAGCACGACCACAAGGGCAACGGTGCCACAATGGATCCGAGATGAGTATTTGCTGTCTTAGACAACTCTATAAGTATAGCAGAAATCACTAGAATTCGCAAGCTATTTGAGAGATTTTTTCAATCCCTACGATGAAATGGTTTTCTAAAGTTGTTTGACGTAAAAAGTTTTTCTTGACCTATCTTTATTTTTAGGTTACAATATTATATGTTATGGCGGTATAGCCAAGTGGTAAGGCACGGCTCTGCAAAAGCTTGATCGTCGGTTCAAATCCGTCTACCGCCTTGATAATAAAATTTTTTATCATCTTTTATCTTTTAAAAATTCCCCTAGCAATAGGGGGTTTTTTGTTGCCATTTGCTCCTTTCCTTGATTATTGATATAATAAAACCTCGCCTGATCGGCGAAGCACATTAGAAAGGGTATTTATGAAAAACATTCGTTTCTTTGCGATCGGCCTTCTTTCACTAGTGACACTAGCCGCTTGCTCACCTGCCAATTCTGCGCAACAAGCAAAAACAGCTTCTAGCTCTAGAAAACCGATCAAACAATCTTCTACCAAAGCATCATCTAGTAAATCGTCGAGCACTTCTTCAGACAGCAGTAGCTCAGATGATTTTTCAGGTCGCTTCAGCTTGGATCCAGATGATGGCGCATCTCTCCAATATGTGCCAGGAGCTGCATCCATTCCTGAGATCGAAAAACTCAAGAACCTCCACCCTACCACCGGTTTTGTATTGAGAACCGAAGATGGACAAGAGGTTGGTGGGCCAAAAGAAAGAAGCAGTTACGATGACGTAGTTGCAGCCTTTGGTCAACCCGTAAGTAGTACAGACAGTGCGAATCCTGGTGATGGAGTCAATGTTTGGGCAACAGACAATGGCGATATCATGGCTTTCTTCCGCAATAATGTGTTAACAGATATCACCTTCCGACTAAGAGGGGGCGATGCCAACCACCAGTCTACTGGCAGCATTTCCAAATCCGATACACCAAAAACGGCCCTCGAACGTCTCGGAAAACCCTATGCCATTATGCGTTCAGAAAATGGGACCAGCTATGTCTATAAAGATAGCAACGGAGATGAATCTAGCTTCTCTACACAAGGCAATAAGATCTTCAATGTTACGTCTGCTGCAGAAACCAAGCAGTTAAAAAAGATCACTGGCCTGGATAAAAATCAATAACGATCCATACAAAGAACCCTCCAAGTTTTTCTTGGAGGGTTCTATTTTTCTTACAATTCAGCAATTTGGTTCAGGTTCACTTCTGCAACTGTATCGTTACCGAACATAGAAATGACCATTTTCACCTTGTTGTTATCAATTTCAGTGATCTTACCAGTATAGTCTGTGAAGGCACCGTCGATGATGCGAACTGTGTCGCCCACCTTGACATCCAAATCAAACTCTTGAACGGTTTGACCCATAGAGAGCAAGATGCTACGGATTTCTTCTTCCAACAATGGAGTTGGTTTTGAACGGTTTCCGTGTGATCCAACGAAACCAGTAACGTTCGGTGTATTCCGAACGACAAACCAAGCTTCATCTGTCATGACCATTTCTACCAAGACATAACCTGGGAAGCGGTTTTCTTCGATTTCTTTTGTTTTACCATTTTTCTCAACTTGTACGGTTTGAGTTGGAATCTCTACGCGCAAGATGTTTTCTAACATATTGTAAGTTTGCGCACGTTGCAAAAGATTCTCTTTTACCTTGTTTTCATATCCTGAGTAGGTTTGTAGTACAAACCAGCCTTTATCAAAACTGTCCATTTGGGCATCCTTTCTTTCTGTTTAGCCTGCTCGAGCTTTTGTGAACATACTAAAAAAAGCCTCTTGGCTTTCCTTTTCCTAGCTTCATTATACCACATTTTGCAGGAATTCAAAGAGGTTTGCTGATTTATTTTTAAGAAAAGGCAACAAAAAATGGGAGTGGGAAAGAACTCCGACTGGTTAAAAAGAGTTCGTTTTCCCACCCCCGCACAGTTGATTAGGCCATCTTTGAAGCTTAAAAAGCGAACAAAGATGCCAATTAACCACTGCGTATTGCAGTTATTCCTATCAAAAATCAAAGGCTGGACAGTTGTTGCCCAGCCTCATGGCTTCTTTTCTTAAAAGAAATTGATCATGTGCAATAGGCCACGTGCAATGACTTTGTCAAACAAATAAATCAATGCCACAAAGAAAGCGGTGTACTCAATCACTGAGATAAAGTTTTTCCATCTTTCCTTGCGATTTGGCCAAGTTGTATCTTTTAGTAAGACGAAAATATCTTTAATGAATTTCACAACTCTCTCCTATCGTGTTTCTTTATGGATGGTATACTTGCTGCAATGCTTGCAGAATTTATTGACTTCTAGACGTGTTGGTTTTGGCGTCCCACTCAACTTAATGGAGTAATTGCGTGACCCACAAACCGTACACGCTAGACTTGCTTTTTTTAATGCCATAACGCCTCCGTTCACCCCATTATAGCAAGTTTTCCACGTTTTGACAAGAACAGAAAATCTCCTGTCAAGAAAAAAGCAAATCTAAAGCGTTATCACTCTGGTTTTCTCCTCATTTTTGGTAAAATAAAACAAAAGGAGACGAATATGAAAAGCGATCATCTAAAAGAAAGTAGAAATATCGAAGACCGCCGAGGGCAAAGCTACTCCCAGTCTTCAGGCAACAGTAACCTTGGTGGGGGCATTTTACAAATCTTACTATCGCCGGGGAGCTTCAAAAGTAAGATCGTCCTCATCCTTCTTCTGGTTCTTCTAGGAGGTGGTGGCGCTAGCCTTGGGGGTCTCTTTGGAAATGGGACTTCTTCCCAACCTTACCAGTCCACCCAAGTCACGCGCACCAACAAGACCCATGTCGACGATGCAGATGCCGAGTTCGTCAGCAAGGTCCTTGGAACAACAGAAGATCATTGGCACAAGGCCTTTCAAGCCGAAGGACGTACTTACCATGAGCCCAAACTAGTCTTCTATACCGGACGGACACAGACAGGCTGTGGGGTTGGGCAAGCATCGGCTGGTCCCTTCTACTGTCCGACCGACAAAAAGATTTATTTGGATATGAGCTTCTACAAGGAATTAACCACCAAATACAAGGCTAGTGGCGACTTTGCCATGGCCTACGTCATCGCCCATGAAGTCGGCCACCACGTACAAAACGAGCTGGGAATCCTTGGCAAATACCATCGGATGCAACAAGGTCTTTCTGAAAAGGAACGAAATGCCATCAGTGTCCGCATTGAGCTACAAGCCGATTACCTAGCAGGTGTCTGGGCCCGCTCCATTCAAGACCGAAATCTTCTAGATATCGGCGATATCGAAGAAGCCATGAATGCGGCTCATGCAGTTGGTGACGACACACTCCAAGAGCAAGCCTACGGTTACTCGGTGCCAGATAGCTTTACCCACGGAACTTCGGAACAACGCATGCGCTGGTTCAAACGGGGCTACCAGTACGGGGATCTCCAACACGGCGATACCTTTAGCTTGTCAGATAGCGAACTCTAAACAAAGGTCTATTCAGAAATCCTTCTGAATGGATCTTTTTAGAATATAGACAAATTGCATTTTACATAAAACAATCTAAGTAACGTTGAAAAATTAAAATAATTAATACTATTAGGATCATTTCAACAGAAACTTTCCGCTGTGAGAAAAGTGCTAGAAACACTATTGTTTCTAGCACTCGGGAGTTTTGGAACCTTAGGTCCAAAACTAAGTCATGGAACTTCTTCGAAGTTCGCTGACGTCCGTACTCACCTAAGGAAAGTTTCTAAGAAGACTTTGTCTTCAATCTGCAAAAAACGATTCAGAAATTCTTCTGAATCGTTTTTTGATTAGAAACCAAGCCAGCCTTTGAAGGTATCCCAAGCGTTTTTCGCTTTTCCTGGAATATCGGCCTCGTCGATTGCTTTTTTCGCATTATCGACCATATTCGACGCCTTTTCTTTGACATCCTCAAAGAAACCTTTGTCTTCTTTGCTATCTGTTTCTGTCGTTTCTTCTCCGACTGGCGCAATGCCATTTTCAGCATAAGAGTTCTTCACCGAGTCAAACTGGGTACCGTCTGTATAAGGCAGAACACTGTTGGCAACATTGCGGAAGATCTCAGATGCCGTTCCAGCACTACTGTCCGTCAGGTAGTGATTTTCATCGGTCGTTGGGAAACCAAGCCACTGACTGATGACCACATCTGGCGTGTAGCCGATCACCCATTGGTCTCCAGAGAGGTCCTTGTTAAAGCTGGTCTCTGTCGTACCGGTTTTCCCTGCCATGGTATAGCCATAAGGCGCAGCGTTAACCCCTGTACCATTACTGAAGGTACCAAGCATCATATTGGTCATCTTATCTGTCGTTGAACCACTCAGCACTCGGGTTGATTTCTGGCTGTGGCTCTTGACCACTTGACCACTTGCATTTTCGATCTTGGTAATGAGGTGAGCATCATTCATGACCCCACCGTTAGCAAAGGTCCCATAGGCCTGGGCCATCTGCATCGGATTGGTTGTCACACCAGCTCCCAAGGCAACGGCAAGCGACTTGTCTACCTTATCCATGTTGAGTCCGAATTTTTTCCCGTACTCAAAGACCGTATCGAGGCCCAAATCATTAGCCGTCGCTACGGCTGGAAGGTTAAGGGATTCTGCCAAGGCCTGGTACATCGGTACCGTTGGGCTAGACTGGATTCCCGCATAGTTATTAACTTCATAGCTTCCATATTGGGTGGTACTATTGTCCAATTCCTTATTGGTCGACCAACCTTCTGCAACAGCTGGGCTATAGACCACTAAAGGTTTGATGGTTGATCCTGGACTACGGGCAGCCTGGGTGGCATAGTTGTAGGTCCGGAATCCTGGATTTTGATCGCTTCCGACACGCCCTACCAGAGCCCGAACCCCTCCGGTTTTAGGATCGAGGGCGACACTACCAGACTCTGCGCGCGTGCCGTCTTCCGCTACTGGGAAGAGGGCTGTGTTGTCATAGATCACCTGCATGCTTGCTTGGTAATTTTGATCCAGCTCGGTGTAGATCCGGTAGCCATTTTTGACAATATCTTCTTCGGTCAGGCCGTATTCATTGACCGCTTCATTGATGACCGCATCAAAATAGGATGGGTAGCGGTAGTCCTCCGACTTGCCTTCATAGGCATCGACCAGCTGGCCATGGATATCCACAGCAGCAGACTGATCAGCCGTTGCCTGGTCAATATAGCCAGCTGCCACCATATTTTGGAGGACAGTATTGCGACGATTGGTCGCATTCTCTACTGAATAGAGCGGGTTATAGATTTCAGGCCCTTTGAGCATACCTGCGAGAACCGCAGACTGATCCAGGCTTAATTGACTGGCTGAAACCCCAAAATACTTCTTGGATGCATCCTCAATACCCCAAACCCCATTTCCAAAATAGGCATTGTTGAGGTACATGGTGAGGATCTCTTTTTTACTGTATTTCTTATTGATTTCAAGTGCCAGGAAGAATTCCTTGGCCTTGCGCTCCACCGTCTGGTCCTGAGACAGGTAAGCATTTTTGGCTAGCTGCTGGGTGATGGTCGATCCACCACCTGAGCGACCTAGGGTCAAAATCGCTAAGAAGAAGCGACCATAGTTGATCCCGCTATTCTTGTAAAAGCTCCGGTCCTCTGTTGCGACCACAGCATTTTGCAGATTTTCACTAATAGCATCGAGTTCGACATAGGTTCCTTTTTGCCCGGTCAAACTTCCCGCCTGGTCCCCATTCTTATCATAGATAATGGTAGTCGCCTTGAGTGCATTCTGCAAATCCTTGACGTTGGTCGTCTTTGCGAGGTAGAAGAGATAACCCCCTGTCAAGAGGCTAAAGCCTAGCCCAATGATCAGGAGAATCTTGGTCAAATGGAATCGGCGCCAGAAACGACGGAAGGGGTGCTGAGAGAGAGGCTTGCTTCTGTGCTTGCCTGAGCGACTATAAGTTGGCTCCACTGTCTCTTCCGGCAATTCCGTGTCGGGCACTTCTTCTGCCACCGCTTTGGGCGGATGATCCTTTCTAAAAAAAGTGATCAGGTTTTCAAATAATTCTTTTATTCTATTCATACCTGTTATTGTAACACCTTATCCTTGTCCTAGCAAGAAAAGATAGCTCCTCGCTATTTCTCATTTAGTTTTCTTTAAGCTTAGATTTTGCTACAATAGGGTCATGAACTATCAATTTACCATTCCACAATCCTTTCCCCAGATGACTGTGAAAGAGTTGCTTGAGGACTACTTCCTCATTCCCCGTAAGATCCGGCATTTTTTACGAACCAAGAAGCACGTCTTGGTCAATGGCGAGACCATCAACTGGCAGAGCCCCGTTCAAAAAGGAGACCAGATCCAGCTGATCTTTGACGCGGACGATTACCCTGAAAAAGAGCTCCCAGCCGGAGACCCGAGTCTGGTCGAAGAACTCTATCAGGATGAGCATGTCATCATCGTCAATAAGCCCGAAGGTATGAAAACCCATGCCAATGAGCCGACAGAAATTGCTCTTCTCAACCATGTTTCCAGCTATGTTGGATCTACCTGCTACGTCGTGCACCGCTTAGACAAGGAAACCAGCGGAGCGATTTTATTTGCCAAAAATCCTTTTATCCTGCCCATTCTCAACCGCATTTTAGAAGATAAAAACATCCAACGTGAGTACTGGGCCTTGATCCAAGGCAGCTTAGCACAAAAAACCATCGTCTACAAGGATAAAATCGGACGCGATCGCCATGATCGGCGCAAGCGCCTGGTCGATCCACGCAAGGGGCAGTACGCAGAAACTCAGGTGACGCAACTGAAAAAAATCGGACGAAACAGCCTGGTCAAATGCCAGCTCAAAACGGGGCGTACCCATCAGATCCGGGTGCATCTCTCCCATCATGGGCACCCGATTGTCGGGGACCCTCTCTATAACCCTGCACGCGGAGAGCGACTCATGCTCCATGCTCACCGCTTGACCTTCACCAATCCATTAACCCTTGAAACCATCCAAGTCGAGGCCCCTTCCAAGAGTTTCGAAGAAGGGTTGAAAAAATAAGAAAAGAACCGAAATAGTATTCTTAGAGACTTTCCTTAAGTGAGTACGGACGTCAGCGAACTTCAAAGAAGTTCCATGACTTAGTTTTGAGCCCAAGGTCTCAAAACTCCCGAGTGCTTGAAATTCTAATATTTCAAGCACTTTTCTCACTGCGTAAAGTCTCCAGTCATTATCGAATAATTCAAAAGATAAAAATCATTTAAAACAATTGACAGAATCTCTCATTTTATTTTAAAAACTTATCTGCATTCAAAAAAGAAGCCACAAAAAGAGGCTGGACAAAAACTGTTCAGCCTTTTTATATTTGATAGAAATAACTGTATGACGCAGTGGTTGATTGGCATCTTTGTTCGCTTTTTAAGCTCCAAAGATGACCTAATCAACTGTGCGGGGGTGGGAAGACGAACTCTTTTTAACTAGTCAGAGTTCTTTCCCACTCCCTTTTTATTATTGATAGCGAGGGGTTGCAAATCCACGGATATTGCCATGTCCGATTCGGTAGGTATTGCGACGGACTTGGTTGTTGGAGTTTCCTTCAATGGTATGAATGATTCCGTTTGAGACGCTTTCGACAATTCCGATGTGATCCGCAAAGCCATTGTTTTGTTGGCTATTTTGATCCCAGTTAAAGGTGATGATGTCCCCTGCTTTTGGTGTAGTGGTACCATCTTCATTCCAGATGCCCAAGCGTTTGAAGATCTGGATGTGACGTTCGACTCCACATTCACGACCAATCAAACCGCTCAAACCTTCCCGCTGGAAGACTGTTGTGACAAAGATATCACACCAGTCATCGGTCGTCTTCACTGCATAACCAACTGGAAGTGGTTTGACACTGTTGTAATCATTGACCAATTGATGGTGAGCTGCAGTTCCGCCACGAACACCGACTAGACTAGCTGCTGCCCGTAAGACACGGTCCCGTTGTCCATTCGTTACACGAGGACTAAAAGCTGTTTGATCTACTGTCGCACGGGGATGAAGGGCTGTTTGACCAAGGTTAAAGCCTTCAACGCCACCATCGACATAATCCACATAGACGTGAGTGGTATAGTTACCTGATTGGTACTGGTGATTTGCTGCTGAGACCTGCACTTCTGTATGCATTCCAGAAGGTGCTGTTGAATACCAGAAAAGATTTTCTTGGTGTGCTTGAGACCAGGCTGCGACACGGATATTCTTAATCCGACGGCCTTGAGGCGCTTGATCCACCGTTACTGTATAGGTTCCAGCACCAGAATTGACATTCTTGATCCCTGTTTGTGTCTTGGTCTGGGCATTTCGGAATTCAACTTCTGTAGTCGTTGAACCGACACCCACACGAGAACCATCATTTTGAATATAGTAAAGATGAACATGGTACTGACCAGTAGAGTTCTTGTGGTCACTCGCTTTTACAGATACCTTGTAGTCTCCGTTTGCTTGACGAGTCGCTTCATACCAGCGGATGTCGTCTTGGCCGTCCTTATCAGACCAAGTAGGAACTTGCACAGTCCGCACACCTTTAGGGCTATAGACATCCTTGATGATGACATCAAAGGTACCCGCATCCTTGTTGTTGTTTTGGATTAAGAGACTAGCAGTTGGACGAGATTGATTTTTGAAATCAATAAAGGCTTTCTTGACAAACTTGTTTTGGCCTTGAGCGTCCACATAGAAAACTTGCGCTTCATACTTGCCATCAGCGTTTTCGTGGTCACTAGCCTTGGCTGTTACAGTATATGAACCGTCTGCCTGGCGAGTTGGAGTGTACCAGATGATGTCTTTCATCCCATTGGCATGAGACCAGAATGGAATCTTCACTTCTTTATAACCATCGAAACCTTGAAGGTTCTTAGCTGTAATAGTGAAAGTACCGTCTTTTTCTGATTTTGTAATGGTCAGATCGGCTGACGGTTTAGGAGCTGTGTAGTCAATAAAGGCTTTCTTGACAAACTTGTTTTGTCCGTTAGCATCCACATAGAAAACTTGCGCTTCGTATTTGCCATCAGCATTTTCGTGGTCACTGGCTTTGGCTGTTACAGTATATGAACCATCTGCTTGACGACTTGGAGTGTACCAGATGATATCTTTCATCCCATTGGCATGAGACCAGAATGGAATCTTCACTTCCTTGTAGCTATCGAAGCCTTGAAGGTTCTTAGCTATAATGGTGAAAGTCCCGTCTGACTCTGATTTCGTAATGGTTAGATCAGCAGATGGTTTAGGAGCTGTGTAGTCAATAAAGGCTTTCTTGACAAACTTGTTTTGGCCTTTGGCATCCACATAGAAGACTTGCGCTTCGTACTTGCCATCCGCGTTTTCGTGGTCACTGGCTTTGGCTGTTACGGTATAAGAACCATCTGCTTGACGATTTGGAGTGTACCAGATGATGTCTTTCATCCCATTGGCATGAGACCAGAATGGAATCTTCACTTCTTCATAACCATCCAAGCCTTGAAGATTCTTAGCCGTAATGGTAAAGGTGCCGTCTGACTCTGATTTTGCAATAGTCAAATCTGCGGAAACCGGAGATTCCTGTTGAGGAACACTCTCATTTCTTGCTGCTACCACTCGTGCGCGTGCGCCATATGGTGCACGACTAGCTACCACAGCTGGTGCTGGTTGCTCTGATACAACCTTGTCGCTAGTGCCCTTGTCAGAAGACTGGTTATTGCTAAGAGTCGGTGTGACAGGTGCTGCCTCTGTTGCAACGGTATTTTCTGTCTGAATACCTTTCTCAACTCCCACTTCTTCGCTCGCGGTATTCTGTGCTTCTGATGAAGTTGTTGTTGCAACGATAGCTGATGTATTTTCTGGTGTTTGATCAGACGCATGTTGCTCATCGGCTTTGACTTGTTGTGTCGAAAAAGCCAACAAAACGGCTGTCCCAGCATAAAAAATAAGATCTTTCTTTTTCATGTATCTTCCTTACAATTTTTTATACGGTTGTACCCACATAGTAGTATTATAGCACAAACCGCCGGATCAAGAAACAATATCATGAGAAGAATCCTATTTTTAAAGAAAACAGAAGGCCAGATTGGCCTTCTGATTAGCTTATGCAAAAATTGAGAAGAAAGGTGCTCCAAGCTTGTTATCCATCGGGTCCTTACTCTTAATAGAGTGAAGATAATTGATGGAGTACCAGCCGTTGTTGCCGCTATTATATGGATCGCGAACATAGGTTCTTCCATTGTCATAACCATGCAAGACCAATTCATGAGTATAAGGATCACTAGTAAATTGGCTATTACCTACTGCAGCAAGTACATGCTTGCCAGCCATGAGGGCTTCTGCAATGCCTCCAGCTCCATTAATCAATTGGCTCTTCAAGCCCCAGTTACGAGTGGCAGCTACAATCCCATCAGAATCTGTTCCTGCTTCACCTTTGTTGAATGAATCAGTATTGTTGTAGAGATAATCAGCTACTGTTGTTGGCAAAATAGTTCTACCTAGGATATCTGTAAAGGTCATAGCAAGAGAGGTTGGCACACAACCTGACTGATCGACATTGCTCACACCGTAATATTTCCCAGCCCAACGAGGATCCCGTTGAGAATAATAGGTTGTCTGTGGATTCACCTTTTGATTTCGTGGAGACAAGGCTGTCTGACCGAGGTTAAAACCTTCAACTCCTCCATCTTTGTAGTCTACATAGACGTGAGTGGTATAGTTGCCCGCTTCATTACCGTGATTATTGGCAGAGACAGTGATCTCTGTGTGCATACCTGTCGGTGTTGCGGAATACCAGTAAAGATTTTCTTGGTGCGCTTTAGACCAAGCTGCGACACGAATATTCTTAATCTGACGTCCCTGAGGTGCTTGATCTACAGCTACTGTATAAGTCCCGTTCGTTGCATTGACATTCTTGATAGAAGCCTGCGTCTTAGTCATGGCATTTCTAACTTCTACGTCTGTTGTTGTGGTACCAATACCAATCCGAGAACCATCATTTTGAATGTAGTAAAGGTGAACATGGTACTTACCAGTAGAGTTCTTGTGATCGCTAGCTTTGACCGATACCTTGTAATCTCCGTTCGCTTGACGAGTCGCTTCATACCAGCGAATATCGTCTTGGCCATCCTTATCAGACCAAGTAGGAACTTGCACAGTCTGCACCCCTTTAGGGCTGTAGACATCCTTGATGATGACATCAAATGTTCCTGTATCCTTGTTGTTGTTTTGGATCAAGAGAGTGCCGGTTGGACGAGATTGATTTTTGTAATCAATAAAGGCTTTCTTGACAAACTTGTTTTGGCCTTGAGCGTCTACATAGAAGACCTGCGCTTCGTACTTGCCATCAGCGTTTTCGTGGTCAATGGCTTTGGCTGTTACAGTATATGAACCGTCTGCCTGGCGAGTTGGCGTGTACCAGATGATATCTTTCATCCCATTGGCATGAGACCAGAATGGAATCTTCACTTCCTTGTAGCCATCGAAGCCTTGAAGGTTCTTAGCTGTGATGGTGAAGGTGCCGTCTTTTTCTGATTTTGTAATGGTCAGATCAGCAGATGGTTTAGAAGCTGTGTAATCAATAAAGGCTTTCTTGACAAACTTGTTTTGGCCTTTGGCATCCACATAGAAAACTTGCGCTTCATACTGGCCATCAGCGTTTTCGTGGTCACTGGCTTTAGCTGTTACAGTATAAGAACCGTCTGCCTGGCGAGTCGGAGTATACCAGATGATATCCTTCATCCCATTGGCATGAGACCAGAATGGAATCTTCACTTCCTTGTAGCCGTCGAAGCCTTGAAGATTCTTAGCCGTGATGGTGAAGGTGCCGTCTTTTTCTGATTTTGTAATGGTCAGATCAGCTGCGACAGCATTGGCCGGTTTTGTCGCCGTATAATCGATAAAGGCCTTTTTCACAAATTTGTTTTGACCTTGGGCATCTACATAGAAGACCTGCGCTTCGTATTTGCCATCAGCGTTTTCGTGGTCACTAGCTTTGGCTGTTACAGTATAAGAACCGTCTGCCTGTCGAGTCGGAGTATACCAGATGATGTCTTTCATGCCATTCGCATGAGACCAGAATGGAATCTTCACTTCCTTGTAGCCATCGAAGCCTTGAAGGTTCTTAGCTGTAATGGTGAAGGTCCCGTCTTTTTCTGATTTTGCAATAGTCAAATCAGCTGATACTGGTGTCTGATTTTTCTTTCCAACGGCTACTGTCGTCGTTGTTCCACCTACACCTGTCATTTGTCCATTGTTCTGAACATAGTAAAGGTGAACATTGTAAAGACCGGTTGAGTTTTTATGGTCCGCTGCTTTTACATTGACGGTATAGGTCCCATTTGCTTGACGATTGGCTGTATACCAAACAAGGTCATCTTGACCACCTGTTTCTGACCAGATCGGTACAGAAACGGTTCGAACTCCATTTGGCGCCTTAACATTTGAGATGACAACGTCAAAGCGGCCCGTCATAGTATCGTTATTGACAATGTCAATCTTCCCACTTAAACTGCCTTCTGTTGGATCCGCTGCAGGTTTTGCGTTCGCGGTGAGGCGACCGGTATAGTCCACACTGTGGTCAAAGAGGTGTTTCCCTGGAAGCAATTCCGCTTGAGAAGTGAACTGCCAGGCGCCAGCTTTCCCATTGTAACGCAAACTTTTCGCATCGTTTACAGACAGTTTTGGAGAAGGGTATTGGGCAACCCAGAAATTCTGAAGACCAAATTGAGCGGTGTTGACAGGACCTTTCTTGCGAAGGTTATTTTCATCCAACCAGCTAGCACTGGTGTAGAACATCAAGTTGGTGTAACCATTTTTACGCATTTCGTCCGCCCAAGCTTGGGTGTTGCGGTTAATATTTGGCTGCATCTTGGCATCCTCAAAGTCATTGACCATGAGGGTGTTCTTTGGAATATTCAAGCGTTGCGCTTCTGCAATGTAGAATCGCGCTTCTGCACGCGCTGCTTCCTCAGAAGTATAGCGTGAGAAGTGGTAGGTCGATACTTGCAGACCCGCAGCCTGTGCATTACGAATTTGGTTCTCCGCATTTGGGTTCTTGTACCAAGTGTCTTCTGTCAATTTGACAACGACACCGCCCACGCCTTTATTAGCTAGGGTACGGTAGTCGCCAATACTAATGTCTCCGTTGTGGCTACTCACATCAACGAATGATTTTGGTTGAACCGCCACATCTGTTGAACGACCAGCAGGAGCGTGAGCGCCTGTGTTAAAGAAGGTCGTGCTTCCTGTATTAGACGGAAGAGGAGTTTCTTCTTTCTCAGTCGTCGATGCTTCTGTAGCTTTCTCTACAGATGGGGTTCCACTTTCTGAAGCCGTGGTCTTGCTCGCAGGTGCTACAGACTGTTCAGTCACATTTGCTGGTGCTGCATAGTTGCTTGCGACAGGTGCTACCGACTTTTCAGCAACGGCTACTTCTGGCGCTTTTTCAGCTTGGACTTGGTTGCCTTCAGTAGTAGCGGCCTCGTTTGAAACCAGCTCATCTGCACTGACTCCCTGAGCAGACACAGCCATCAAGACTGCCGCTCCGGCATAAAAAATAAGATCTTTCTTTTTCATATAAACTTCCCTTTATACAAATTTTATACGTTAATCATTTTACCACACGGTTTCAGCGATGAAAAGTTTTATAAGGCAAATTTTTAAAATTAGTGATATTTTTTTGAAAAACTAAAAAAAGAAGTCTGTCTGACTTCTTTTGATCTTATGATAAATGCTTTAAGGCTGTCTTTAAGTAGTGACCATCTCGGATTTCTTGGCCAACACGCTTGGCATTGTCTACCAAATCTTGGTAATCGGCATCTGAAAGATTGTCGATTGTCTCCTTCAAGTCATGAAGAGACTCTACTGCAATCCCACAGCCCTTCTCAAGTACAAAGTGAGACAAGGCTGACTGTTTCCACACCACCAGCGGGAAGCCCGATGCTAGATAAAGCGACGCCTTGTGAGAGTTGTTGTAGCGAAGATACTCGCCAAAAACACCACTACAGGTTTCCGCACTATCCCCATCCCAGACAAGTCCAAAACCACCCTCAAGGGCTGCAGGAAGCTCATCCGGTAGGAAGGAGCCAAAGTAAGTTTCATTCTCTAAAGCTCTACTTTCATCAAAACCAACACCATAGAGGTTATAGGCAGGTTCTGCAGGAAGACCATAGAGATAACCAGCTTTTTCCTGGGCCAAATTACCAGCCACAATGATCGGCTGGTCTTTTGTTTGGCCGCTTTTCTCTTGGAAATTTGGAATCAAATAGTCGAAAATGCCAAGGCTGACAATCTTATCTTCCGCAATTCCTTTATCCACCAAGACAGATTTCATAACTGGATTGTGGGCGATGATCCCATCAGCCGCTTTGAGAAAACTTGCTTCTTGAAGGTACATCCGAATTCTGTGTTTTAAAGGTAGTGACGTCATGTTGGCATGGCGAAGCACTTCTAGGTCATGAATCAAGAGATAGACTTTAATCCCTCTTTTTTGTGCTTTTTTAACCAAATGGGTTGAGAAAAAACTATGGTGAAGCATTGGAAACTGGATCAGCAACTCATCTCCTTGCTTTAGTTGATCCAAGGCTTGACCAAAAGCCTTTGCCTTATGGCGTTGAGCCGCAAGGGTACTCATCTGATACCAATTGTCGACAGAAAGGACCAAGGGATGATAGCCTTCTTCTTTCACAATACTTTCTACGTCATTGCGTGCTTTATTTCCTGCGTTCTTTGCGTTGACATCATGCAGGAATTCTTCTTTTAAGTAGTATTTCATAGATTATGGTTTCTTTCAATCAAACTCATTTGCTACGACTTCTAGAGCACGCTCAATAACCACGTGCATGTCGTAGTATTTATAGTCTGCCAAACGTCCACAGAAGATAACCTTATCATTTTTAGCTGCTTCTTCTTGGTACTTGGCAAACATAGCGTTGTTCTTTTCATCATTGATTGGGTAGTATGGTTCATCTCCACGTTTCCAGTCAGCTGGGTATTCGCGGGTGATAACTGTCTTGGGTTGTGTACCATACTCAAAGTGCTTATGCTCAATGATACGAGTATAAGGAATCTCACGCTCTGTGTAGTTGACGACCGCATTCCCTTGATGGTTTTCCTCATCCAAAACTTCATGTTCGAAGCGCAGGCTACGATATTCCAACTCCCCATGTTTGTAGTCAAAGTACTGGTCAATCATTCCTGTAAAGACAACTTTATCAGCTGAAGCTTCTAGCTCTTCACGATTGGCAAAGAAGTCAACCCCAAGCTCTACTTCTACATCACCCAGCATGTTTTCAATGATGACGTTGTAGCCACCGATTGGAATCCCTTGGTAACGGTCATTAAAGTAGTTATTATCAAAGGTCAGACGAACCGGAAGACGTTTTATGATAAAGGGTGGAAGGTCTGTGGCAGAACGTCCCCATTGTTTTTCTGTATAGCCCTTAATCAACTTTTCGTAGATATCTGGGCCGATCAACTTGATGGCTTGTTCTTCCAAGTTCTTCGGTTCAACATCTTTCATGTCAGCTGTCTGCTCGGCAATCTTGTCCTTGACTTCTTGAGGAGTCTTGGTTCCCCACATAGCATAAAAAGTATTCATGTTGAAGGGAAGATTGTACAGACTGCCCTTGTAGTTAGCTACTGGTGAGTTGATATAGTTGTTGAATTCAGCGAACTGGTTGACATAGTCCCACACTTTTTTGTTGGAGGTATGGAAAATGTGGGCACCGTACTTATGGACGTTGATGCCTTCAACCTCCTCGCAGTAGATATTTCCACCGATGTGATCTCGCTTGTCAATCACTTTTACTTTTTTACCACGTTTTGTAGCTTCATGTGCGAAAATGGCTCCAGACAAACCAGCACCAACAATCAGATAATCGAACATAGTAGACTCCATTATTTCTTAAATATTTGTTTTAATTCTTTCACATCTACCACTCTCAGAGATAGGATAGCAATCAGATAAATGATCCCACCAAGCACCGCATACACGAGTACGTTCAGCGTAGGGGTGAAATGTAGGAATGGTTTTACAAGTAGCAAGAGGCCATACATCAGAGCAGATGCAAAAATAATTTTTGTCATAGACCCGATAATTGGAACTTCCTTGAGGTAATGACGGGTATAGTACAGTTGAATCAGCCATACCAAGGATTCTGTTAAGACGGATACAATGGCTGCACCGATAAAACCAAAATGAGGTAAGAAGAGCACATTCAACCCGACACTGACGATAGCAGGAATCGTAGTTGACAGCATAAATTCTTTGTTCTTATCATGTGGGATGAGAATTTGAATCCCCATGATATTGGTCCATCCGATGAAGAACATGCGGAAGATCATGATAGCGATGGCATAGCGAGCATCTTGGAAATCCTTCCCTAAGAAGAATCGAACAAAGTCATCGTTGACGATCAGCATACCCGCAATGATTGGGAAGATGACCAAATTATAGATCAAAAAGGACATTTGGTGCATCTTATTGACAGCCTTGTGATCTCCTGAAGCCAAGAGACTCGATACGCGCGGAAGCATGACACTTCCTAAAGACGTCACAAGGGTCAGCAAAATATTAACCAATTTCAAGGCCTGGTCATAAATCCCTACATCCTTTGTAGAGGCGAGAGCCCCCAGCATAGTCCGATCCAAGGTAACATAGAGGGAAATAGCAATCTGCGGTAAAAAGAGCAGAATGACCGGTTTTAAATGTACCCGTGCATAGGCCATATCAAAATGGGCTTTCCCAATGAACTCCCGAGCAGGTAGCCACATACTGAGCTGACCTAAGAGCTCAAAGATAGTGAGCAAGAATACATAGAGATACAGATCATTGGCAGATTTGACAAACAAGAAGATGGAGATGACTCCAACCAGTTTGACCGTTATATTTCGAACGGTAATCTTACGAAAATCCTCTAATCCCTGAAAGAGCCAGGAGATATCGAGTCCCTTTGAAACCAAACTGAGCCCCAAGATATAGGCCACAGGGTTTTGCATAGAAGGAAGCGCCACGCACAGCAAGACATAGAGTAGGATGGACACAAAGGTCGCACCTAACTGGAGGGTATAAATCCCCCAGAAATTCTTTTGGATGTCTTTGCGGTGTCCTGAGATCTCCTTGGTTCCATAGTTAGCCACTCCCAAGGTCGCTAAAAGGATAAAATAGGTGACGATGGAGTTGAAATAACCATAGGTTCCTAAGTCATTCGAGCTAAAGACCCGCGTCACATACGGAGTGGTAATAATCGGCAAAATAATCACCAGCAACTGGTAGGAGAGATTATAGGCGTAATTTTTTAACACTTTCATGACTGTCTACAATCCCCACTTGAAGACCGTTTTAAACGGTGTGATCAAATCCGTCGCAAAAGCTCGATGAATATCTGGAATGGTTTGAACTTCTCCATCAACGTGGATAATGTTTTTCAAACGACTTTGGACCCGACGATTAGCCAGCATCTCTACAGCCCGCTCAAAATCCTCACGACCTGAGCGAGAAGACCCTACAAAAGTCAAGCCCTTTTCAAGAACATCTCTTGTATTGACCGCGACCCGGTTATCACTAACCCCCATCAACATCACGGTTCCTTGAGGCTTGATATGATCGATAATGTCATTGATGGCCGGTTCACTTCCTTGGCCACCAGTACACTCAAAGGCGTGATCAAACCGTTGATCATCTGTCAACTCGCTGGTTAAAATGGCCTGATGAATGAAATTAAACAATTGTAGTTTATCACTGTTGCGCCCTACGACTGTAATTTTCAAATCTGGATAAAGATAGTGCAAAGAAGTCGCAACCACATATGAAAGACTCCCATCTCCTAAAATCAAAACGGACTCTCTTCGTTGGTGGGCAATGAGGTCAAAGCGATGAATGGCATGCATGGCAACACTACTAAATTCCGCCAGGGCTGTCACAGGGCCCCGAACTTCCTCTGGGTAAGCCACTACACGATCCAGCGGTAAGGCAACGACTTCCTGCATAAAGCCATTAAAGCCACTAGATAAGAAGTGCGTCCCCTCCAAATAATTTTCAAAGAAGACACCCTCTGTTTGATGAGGAGGTTGATTGGGAACCATGGCCACAATCTGTCCTGGTTGATAGGTTCCCGTAGGATCCGCTACCACGATACCAGACGACTCATGGATCAGGGCCATGGGTAATTTCTTTTTAAGCACCTTAGGATCCCGTTTTCCTTGATAGTAACGTTGGTCCGCATGACAAATAGCCATGTAATAAGGGCGTATTAACACCTTGTCTCCACGGCTCATGTCTTCTTCTTGGTATTTGATGGTAATATTTTTCGGCTGGGTCAGCTGAAAGATTTGGTTCAACATATTAATTGTCCTCAATCATACCGCGTGCAATTTTCAAATCTGTAATCGTCGTAATTTTAATATTGGAATATTCCCCTTTTGCAAGGGCAACTTTTTTGCCATTAATGACAAAGATCTTGCAGGCATCTGTCAAGACTTCTTTTTGCTGGTCACTTAAATCATGATACAAGGCAAGAAAGTCTTTCATTTTGAAGGTTTGAGGGGTTTGACCCTGATAGAGGTATTGGCGTTCAGGGATATCCGTGATAAAGGTATTGTCCAAGCTTTGAACAATGGTATCGGTCGCTTCGACCACTGTATCTACAACATCATGGCTCTTGGCCAATTCAATGTTTTCTTGGATGGTTTTTAGGCTGACAAAGGGACGAACCGAATCATGGGTGACGATAATATCCTCTTCTGTCAAAGGCTGCAGCTCATCGATAGCCAGGATGATGTTTTCGATGGTAGAGTTGCGGTCACTTCCTCCCTCTACAACCAAGATCCGGTCCTTATAAGAAGACAAGTACTTGTCGACCAGATCTTCCGTATAGGTCACCCAGTCCGGATGAATCCCCAATACAATCTTTTGAATCTCATGGACCAATAAGAACTTCTCAACCGTGTGGATTAAAATAGGACGTCCACCCAAATCCAAAAATTGTTTGGGCATATCCGTAATCCCCATCCGTGAGCCTGTTCCACCTGCTAAAATTCCTGCATAAATCATTTTAAACCTCCTGATACTTATACCTATCCGCACTCCAAGCAATCCCAATCAATAACAATAATGGGTTATACATTAATTCAAAAAATTGTGGATCAAACATTGAATGAATAATCAATACAACAAACACAAGTGTTTCAACTGTGTTGAAATATCCTCTCTTAATTAAGCGATAATAACTGAACCAAATAACGATTAATAGTATTACTCCATAGTGCAATAAGATATTTACAAAAGAGGAATCAACATATAAGTAGTTATCAAAAACTGATGTCGCTCTCTGTTGAAGTTCCCAATCAATTCTTTGTCCAAATAGATGCACACCATATAAGGACATCGCTTTATTTCCTAAACTTAGTCGCCCGGTTAAGGCAATGTTTAATGTTTGAAGAAATCTGCTATTTGCATTATAAAAATAAGTCAAAAGAATCGGGATAACCATTCCTGCTGTTAGGACAATGTGACCAGTTCTATTCAGTATTTTTTGATCAATCACCTTATTTTTAAATAAGTAAACCAATACCAATGCTACAATCGAAAGATAAAAAGCCGATTTTGTATCTGTGTTGACGTAAAAATAATAGTTCACCAATCCAAGAAGGAGTGTTTCAAAAAATGTAATTCTATTTCTTCGCAAATACAGATAAACTAGAGTGAAATGAAATAAATAATTCGCTCCAAGACTAACATATTGGTACCCCTGGCTTAAACGAAGCCTACCACCCAATTGAATTCGTAAAGTATTCTCTATAAATCCTACTTTTAATCCCATAAAAACAAAAAGCATAAATATAAAAATTGAACTTGACCAGAGAATCAATATTTTTCTAAAGCTCACATTTTGAATGGAAATAATTAACAAAATAGTCGAAATGATGGTTAGTCCGTCAAATAATTTATGGGTTGTAACACCAATTGCCAGTGCCAAACAAATCATCAAAAGAAAGAAAAATAAAAATCTACTTTTGGTTTTTTCTAATACTAGTTTGACAAAAAGTATAAGGATACAAGCCACCATAGCAACTATCCGATATCTATATATGTTAGGGTACTTATTGACCAAATTTGTTTGAGCTATGAAATTAAAGAGCAACCAAATAAAGAAAGCTAAAAAATACAACAACTCTGATAATTTAATTTTTATTTTCATTTGTTTACCTAGGTATACCTAAACTATCCTATCTTTTTCCTAACAATATCATATAATCTTGGAGAACATAAAAATAGCACATATTTTAGCTTGTTTTTTGTTGTAATATGTTTATCCAGCACTATCGTTCCAAAATAATGACTATAATCTCGACGAATTTTTTTGATTTCTTTGTACATATGAGAACCTAACATAGCATGAACCACATGAAATCCATTAAAGACATAGCGGGTATTGAGCGCTTTTTTCATTTCCGGATCATCAGGATAGTCTCTCTCGACATAGGCTCTGTTCCATTCCATGGCCTTGTAGAAATCCAAGAGCCGATCGCTATACTTCGAATTGACTGTACTACCCGCTCTTCGATAGTATTTATAAAGATTAAGATTGCTTACAGCAATCTCCTTACAAGCTGCAATATGCTCATAGGCAATGGCCAAATCTTCATAAATCATTCCTTCTGGATAGGGATGTTGGAGTAAGATCTCTTTCTTGTAGAGTTTTCCTCCTGAATGAGTTCCAACGTGGTGACCATAGAACATTTCTTTGAGGGCTGTATGACGATCTAATTTCCTTGAACTTTTTTCATTTAGATCTCCTGAAAAATCTTTGTCCTCATGATTTCTGACTTCAATGACCGGGGTCGATACAAGGTCAACATTATACTGGTCTTTCAATCCCATTAAATATTCAACAGTTCTACGATCATAATAATCATCTGAATCTAGAAACATGATCCAATCAGCTGTTGCCACTCTTACACCGTTTTTTCGAGCATAAGATATTCCCCCATTTTGAAGATGGAGCACTCGAATACGGTCATCTTCCTGAGCATACTGGTCACAAATTTCTCCTGATCGATCAGTCGATCCATCATCGACCAGGATGATTTCGATATTTGAATAGGTCTGTTGTCTAAGACTACCGACGCTATACTGTAAATACTCCTCGACATTATAGACCGGTATGACAATCGAAACCTTTTCCATTATGCTAATCCCTTCATGATAATTTCTACAATCTGTTGACAAGCCGTTCCATCCCCATAAGGATTACTTGCCTGACTCATCTTCTCGTATTCATCTTGGTCTTCCAAAAGGAGCTTGAAGTTGCGATAGATGTTTTCTTCTTCTGTTCCGACCAATTTCAAAGTCCCTGCAGCCACACCTTCTGGACGCTCTGTCGTATCACGCATGACAAGGACGGGTTTTCCTAAAGAAGGCGCTTCTTCTTGGACGCCACCTGAGTCTGTCAAGATCATATAGCTTTGGTTCATGAAATTATGAAAATCAATCACTTCCAAGGGCTCAATGATTTTCATTCGCTCATTCTCTCCAAAAATCTTGCTAGCCAATTCTCTGACTTTTGGATTTTTGTGAATAGGATAGACCACCTTGACATCTTCAAACTCTTCTAAAATCCGGTTGACCGCACGGAACATGTGCTCCATAGGTTCTCCAAGATTTTCGCGACGATGGGCCGTCAACATGATGAGCTTGCTTCCTTTCGCCCATTCCAATATAGGGTGGTCGTAGTCTTCTTGGACTGTAGTTTTTAAGGCATCAATAACGGTATTTCCCGTAACGAAAATATTTGTCCGTCCTTCTTTTTGAAGATTCTCTTTTGAAACCTGGGTTGGAGCAAAATTGTAATCTGCCACTATGGAAGTAGCTTGACGGTTAAACTCTTCAGGATATGGGCTTTGAAGATTGTAAGTCCGAAGCCCTGCCTCCACATGCCCCACTTTGATGCCCATATAAAAGGCCGCCAAAGCTGTTGCAAAGGTGGTTGTGGTATCTCCATGGACGAGGACAATATCAGGTTTTTCCTCTTCTAATACCGGTTGGATTTTTTTCAAGATAGAGGTCGTAATAGTAAACAAGGTTTGATTGGCCTTCATAATGCCAAGATTATAGTCTGGAACAACACGAAAAACGTCTAACACTTGGTCCAGCATTTCCTTGTGCTGCCCTGTTACACAGACTACAGTTTCAATGGTATCGTGTTGTTTGAGTTCATTGACCAAAGGACACATTTTAATGGCTTCTGGACGCGTCCCAAACACTAACATTACTTTTTTCATTTTGAACCCTTCCTCATCGATTGGTAAAAGTTCCGATAGTTGTCTAAAAAGATCGGATAGCTAAACTTGTTATCATAATCTCTTTTTGCTCGAGCAGCTAAAGAGGCTCTTTTCTCAGGATCCTCTGCCAATTGTTTAATTGCTTGAGCTAAGGCCTGCGGATCCTCAGCTGGGACGAGGATCCCATTGCCAGAATTCACCACTTCGTTCACACCTGGAATATCTGTTGCAATCATCGTTTTGCCGTTCATAAAGGCCTCGATTGCGACCAATCCAAATCCTTCAAAGATCGATGGAAGAACACAAAAGTCAAAGCTATTGATACACTCTACCACGTCACTACGGTAGCCCAAAAAATGAATTCTTTCTTCCAGATTCAACTCTTTTGTTTGATTTATCAAATCATTTTTCAATTCTCCGTCACCGATAAGAAACAAGGATACACTTGGATTTGTCACAAGTGACATGGCTTGGATCAGATAGGGTAACCCTTTTTGTTCGGACAGGCGAGCGATACAGCCTATTTTGATACCGTCACACTGAGTAATTTCATTTACTGTATGCTCACTTTGTTTCATTTTCACTCCATTATAAATCACAACAGAGTTTTTTGACCCTACATCATTAAGGATATTTTCCTGGACAGCTTGACTGACAGCAACCGTTCGAGCCTTTCCTAGGGCGAATTTATAAAGTGGTAATTTATCCTTGAAAACATTATGGGCTGTATAGACATGGATCAATTTTGGATGGCGCATCTGCAGCAAACGAATATAGAAAGCAGCCATCCGGTGATGGGTGTGAACAAGTGTGATCTCATTTTCTTTGATGATCTTGGAAAGACTAGCAAGAATCTTAAGCACAGTAGCTGGCTGTTTGCTATCGACATCTAGAATCCGATGGTGTTGAATCCCATTCTCTGCTAGTTTTTCTTCCCACAATCCACCAGTAGACGCAACATGAACCTGGTCAAATTCTTCCTTGAGGTCTGTCGCCAACTGATAGACAATGCGTTCTGCCCCACCGATATCCATGGTCCGCGAAATGTGCAGAATATTATTTTTTTGCTTTCCGTTTTTCATGTACTACTCTCTTAATAAAAGTGGCATTTCCGACAAAATAGCGCTTAAAGAGCCGTTTTGGTTCATTGGCCACACGGAACAACCATTCCAGATTGGCCTTTTGCATCCACATAGGTGCCCGCTTGATATGACCTGAGAGGACATCAAAGCTTCCTCCCACACCCATAAAGACAGAATTGACTCCATTGTCCATAAACTTCTGGATCAAGTACTCTTTTTTAGGAGAGGTAATGCCGACAAAGACAAAATCTGGATTCTTCTCACGAATATCCTCTTGAATAGCCTCCTCCTCTTCAGCAGAGAAATAGCCATTGCGATGGCCCACTACTCGGAGATTTGGATAATCCTTTTTAAAGATGGCCAACATATCGGTCAAGACTTCCTCTTTTGCCCCGAAGAAGTAGACAGAGTAGCCTTTTTCATTGGCCAAATGGAGCAATTCCTGCATCAAATCAATGCCTGCCACGCGCTCTGGTACAGAATAGCCCAAATAGCGCGCCGCGAGCACAACAGAAGCACCGTCTGCATTGATGATTTCAGACTCATTGACTATCTTCTTGATGGCCTCATCTGTCGCACATTGATTGAGCTTATCTGCGTTGACCCCCATCAAATGGAGCGGTTTTTTATCTCGGACAAATTCTTCTGTAGCAGCAACGGTTTCTGCCATTGTTAAAGGGTCAATTCTGACCCCCATCATTGTAAAACTTTTCAAGCTTATTCTCCCCAAGTGGATTCAAAGTGACCTTTTTGCTCTGATTCTTCTGGCAACTTCATATAATCGCCATAGATCTTTGTCAGATAAGCATCCGGATCAGCATGACCACTGATTTTAATAGTTTCAAAATCAAGGAGTTGTGGCTCCCCAAATACCTCTTTGTAGGCCAATTCTCTCTCGCGATAGGATCCTAAGACATTTCCCACGAGATCACTTGTCTCAAAGTCATATTTTTTAATCGTATTTTGTAACTTTTGATTGATTTTTTCAGTATTTAGTAATTTGTCTAGGTGAAGGATCTTAGAAACCTTCACAATTGAATTTTCAAAGAAACCTCGGTCGCGATTGTGCAATCGATTGATGACAGATATTTTGGAAAGGGCACGGTAATACTTAATTTTATTAGTGTGCAAGAAATAGTGGAACCCATCTGATGGGTATCCATCTAAAGGAAACACATCGATAAAAGGACTACACACAACCCCACCAAATTCAATTTGAAGCGAGGTATCCATGATAGATGTATTGCCTAAATTATCATCATGGATTCTCAAGATGACATTGCTTGGTAATTCATTTTGGCAAATTTCCAGAAATTTTTCATAGTCTTTCCTAGGCATGCCCAAATCCATATCGTCATCCCAAGGGATAAAGCCCTTGTGACGAATGGCTCCCAACAAAGTGCCCCCTAAAGCATAGTATCGAAGATTGTGTTTTGTGCAAATCTCAATATACTTTTCTAATAAGGATAGTTCTCCTAATTGAATCTGTCTAACTTTACTCACAGCCTACTTCGCTCCTTCTTTTCTAAGTACAACCTTCACGGTCTTGAGCAGGATCTGAATATCTCTCCAGATCGTCCAACCATCCATATATGCAACGTCGAGCTTGACTACCTCGTCAAAATCTGTAATCTCACTGCGTCCGCTCACTTGCCAAAGGCCGGTAATCCCTGGCTTGAAACTGAGTCGGCGTTTTTGGGCTGGCGTGTAGTCTTGGTATTCGTCTACCGTTGGAGGACGAGTTCCGACTAGACTCATATCACCGATCAGAACATTGTAAAATTGTGGCAATTCATCAAGACTGGTCTTACGGATAAAGCGTCCGATTGGTGTTACCCTTGGATCGTTTTCCATTTTAAACATCCCACCTGTCATGGTGTTTTGCGCCATCAGATCTTTTTTAATCTCTTCAGCATCCACGCGCATGGAGCGGAATTTATAGAAGTTGAAATACCGTCCGTTCTTTCCGACCCGCTTCTGTACAAAGAAGGCAGGTCCGCCATCTTTGCGGATTAAAGGGACCAAAACGATACTCACTAGTCCACAAATCAAGAGTCCAAAGAGAGCTCCTACAATGTCCAAGAGACGTTTAGCAAAGACGTGGCTTGGTTTATAGAAATTGGTTGAGAAAGTGACGACACTTAGTCCCCCGACTTCTCGAACCCGTTTATTGCCCAAGGAAGCGAAGTTAAAGGCATTAAGATTGACCGATACATCGATCCCCATACTCTCAAACTCCGAGACGAAGTCACTAATATTGTAGTCCTCACTTGGCAGATTGATAAACACTTCATCTACCACTTCCTTGGTCACAAAGTTCATCATTTGATCTGGCTGCACCACCCGTACACCCGAATGGGTGAAATCCGTATCGTCCATGACAGTGACACCGATCAATTCCCCATGATAAAGGCTAGGCGAATGCAGAATATCAAATACCTTTTCCATCCGACTGGTCGCTGTGATCAAGAAAATCTTTCGCGAACTTTTCCGCCGTGGCGAAACAGACTTCCGGTATCTCTTGAGCAAGAGATCCATGATGTAGACGGAAAACGTATTGAAAAGAAAGAAGTAGATCATCCCCCGACGAGAAATGGAAAAGACCCCGTCGAGCATAAAAGAGGTAAAGGTGATCCCAACAGCGAAAAATACATTGTATTTCAAGACCTGAAAGAGCTCATCTAGATAGCCTCTGCTGTAAAAACGATAGGCAATATTGCTAATGTAGAAGGCTACAAAATGCAAGAGATAGAGAATGGCAATTGTCTGCGATGTGTATTCTGCATCCTTAAAAAGACTCACAATGTAAGCTGAAAATAGGACAGCCAAACTTTGAAAGAGAACAATATTTAGTTTTTCCAGTTCAATTCTTTCTTCTCCCATTTTCCCTCGATCCTATTCTTTACTTTTTCCCGTACTCTCCGTAAGATCCATATCCACCGTATGAACCATACTCAGCAGCTTTAATGTTAAATTTATTGAGCACCACTCCTAAGAAAGGTGTGCCTGTTTGTTCTAATTGGTCCTTGGCCTTTTGGACAGCCTTGCGTCCATTGGCACCAGATTCTGTGATCAAGACAGTTCCATCACAGCGTTGGGCGATAATGGCCGCATCGATCACGACCCCGATTGGAGGCGTATCGACAATGATGTAGTCAAAATGCTCACGCAGAGCATCCATCATCACAGTGAAGTTCTTGCTTTGCAAGAGACCTGTTGGGTTTGGCGCGACCTGTCCAGACTCAATGATATCCAAGTTTGGAAAATCAGTCGCATACAAGATTTGGTCCAATTGGCTACGACCAGATAAGAAGTCAGTCAAGCCTTGGATCTTATCCCGACTACGGAAAATCCCTGTCATGACAGAGTTCCGGATATCACAGTCGACCAAGAGGGTCTTGTAACCCGCACGCGCAAAGGCAACGGCCAAGTTGGTTGAAGTGGTTGATTTCCCTTCATTTTCTTGAACAGATGAGATAGCGATGACTTTTAAGTCCACCCCACTCAATTGGATATTCGTCGCTAGGGCATTAAAGTACTCTTCTGCCTTCCGAATTTCTTGTAATTTATTTTTTGAAATTTCTAACGTATTCATGCGATCCCCAGTCTACAGTTTCTTAATATCTGGCACAATACCAAGTAAGGTTAAGCCCATCAACTCTTCGATATCTTCTGGTCTCTTGACACGATCGTCCAAGACTTCTACTACGACCATGAGCACCACCATGAGGCCTGCTCCAGCAATAAAGCCAAGAAGGACATTGCGTCGGATATTTGGTGAAGAAGGTGATTGAGGCACTTCTGCTTCATCCAAGGTCGTAACATCTGACACCTTGGTCACAGCAATGATCTTTTCAGCTGCTACATTTCGAAGGCCATTGGCAATACGAGCCGCTTCTTTTGGATCTCCATCCTTAGCCGTGATCGAAAGGATACGAGTATCTGTCGGAACGGACACACTGATCTTTTTCGACAATTCAGCAGGTGTCATATCGAGTTTCAATTCTTCGATGGCTTGGCTCAAGACATTCTGAGAAAGAATGATCTCACGGTAGTCCTTAACCAAGTAAGAACCCGCCTGCAAATCAGAGTTTGTCAAGGCATTGTTGTCTTGGTTTTGACGACTGACCACGTAGATCCGGCTAGTACTTTGGTATTCTTTCTTGGCTAAAAAGGCACTGTAGCCAAATGCTGCAATGGCAAAGACAAGAGCGACCAAAACGATCGAAAACTTGCGTTTCCATAGGGTCTTCAGCATAGCGAAAACATCAATTTCCACTGCTTGATTTTCTTGATTGTTCATTTCCTAATTACTCCTTCATGTGGATCTCTCCACCTGTTTCCTGGTTAGATTAATTCATCCGCTAACAAGAGTTCTTGATTGCTGACAAAGAGAGCTTGTGCTCGTTGTTCTCCGTATTCTTCCTTGATCAAGCGATAGGCTTCTGCCATATAAGGCGGCCGTTTATCCACATTGTGCATATCGCTTGCCACAAAGTGGACCAAGTCTTTTTCTAAGAAGTACCGAGCTCGTTTTTTGAGTTGTTTTTGTTCATCCCCAAAGAGGCGAGGCTTGAGAACACTGGAACTATTGATCTGCATGTAGCAGCCCATGTCAATCATCTCTTGCACGCGCTCCTCATTTTTCTCCAAGCACTTGTAGCGCTCAATATGGGCCACCACCGGTGTCACACCTAGATGGAGCAAACGGTCCAAGGCCGTATGAATGTCCTTGTAAGGCGTTCCCATACTGAATTCAATCAGCGCAAAGCGCGTATCTGCCAAACGTGGAATGATCTTTTCTTCCAGTTTTTTCAAGACATCATTGGTAAAGTAGATCTCTGCCCCGTAATGAATCGTTAAATCTGGCGCGACCTCTGCCGCAATTTTTTTCACTTCTTGAAAATTTTCAGAAATCTCTTCTTCGGGAGTTTCAAACATCCCCTTGCGACGATGAGAAGTGGAGATAATGGTCCGCACCCCTTGGCGATAGCTTTCTTCCAATAAGGCACGCGTATCTTCTCTTGTCTTTGGTCCATCATCCACATCAAAGACGATGTGCGAGTGGATATCAATCATTTTTCTTTTCCTTCCATTACTTTTTGAATGGTTTCCTTAGCCTTGGTCAAGCTCGCTTGATCCAACTCCATGACATAGAGGTTGTAACCAGGCATAGCATAAGACGGCAAGTCATTTCGTCCTTGACCAGTAATCGCTTGAGAAGTCACCTCATAAGAACCACCCGATTCTAACTGGGTATTGATCAAGTTCATCATAGTTGGCAACTGCATATTGGTTTGGACAGAATCTTGGAGGTTTCCGATAATCTCATTGTAGTTGCTTAAGACCTTAGTTGAGGTCAACTTTTTGATAATGGCCGCAATGACTTTTTCTTGGTTTTTCCCACGGTCATTGTCGCCACCTTGGAGTGAGTAGCGTTCGCGAACAAAACCGAGGGCTTGCTCTGAATTCAAATGAACCTTTCCAACTGGGAAATGGAACTTGCCATGCAGGCTCGTGAATTCTTGGTCATTTTCCACATCGATTCCCCCTAGAAGGTCAATCAACTTGAGGAAGGACGTGAAATTGAGACGAACATAATAGTTGAGCTTGATATCATAGAGATTTTCAAGGGTATGGATCGAAGCATCCACTCCGTAGATCCCCGCATGAGTCAACTTATCATTTTGGTTGTTACCACCATCTGCAATCGGTACATAGGCATCCCGTGGAGTCGTTGTCAATAGGACTTGCTTGGTCTTCCGATTGACGGTCATGATGATATTGACATCTGAACGAGAAACCGAGGTTACCGGACCATAGGTATCGATCCCGCTGACATAGATGTTAAAGACATCCGCATTGGCAGACACCTTGCTCGTCGCTGCCACTTCTTTTCGGATCTTGTAGGAATAGATTTTCTTCAACTTCTTGGCATAGTCCGCATCTTCTGCGGCAATGGTATCCTCAAAGGTACTGTTGAGGACCATAGCAGAAGCATTCCCTTCTTGCAGGCTCTTATAGGCATCTAGATAAGTCGGTGCATCCACTACAGAAATTTCCTGACCCTTGGTCTTTTTGATGTTGTCCAAGAGGGCAGTAAGATTAGCTTCGTTATTGTTGCCCTTTGGTGCTACCACTTCCTTGATTTCTTTGATATCTTTGATGTCACTGTCTTTCTTGACATAGACAGCCATCTCAAACTCTGTATAGTTAGAGTGGCCGTTGACATTACTGGTCAGATTCAGCAGCTGTTGACTAGCAAACAAAACTCCTGAACTAGCTAATAAGCCGACAAGAAGCAGGACCAAAGTTGTCTTTTTGGCCTGATTTTTGATCACAAACCAAGCTGATAAGAGCAAGAGAAGAGCTAGTAGTGCAATCACGAGAACATTGACATAACGAAAAGCCAAGATGTTATTGGCCAACATGGTATAGGTCGCCCAACTTGCAGTCATAAGCAAAAAAATAAGCAATACGGAATTAATGATTCGCAATTGCCCCCACTTATGTTCTGAACGACGACTCCGTCTCCTTTGTGACATAAATACCTCCAATTAGTCCTAATCATGTTTATTGTAACATATTTTTAGCAAAAAATGCATTAATTATCACTTTTTTGTCCATTATGGACATTTGAAAAGTAAGCGTTTTCTGAAACAGGCGAAACCCCTTGTATACTTATGCAGAGAATCCAAAAAAACCGGGTAAAAAACCCGGTTTTTTGAAGATCCTACAAAAGATCATCTCGTTTGACCTGCTCAAAACTTTCTTTGCCGTCATTGAGCTTATCCCAGATGACGACTTTTCCTTCTTTGAGGGATTTTTGAACATCAATGATCCGCTGGTTAGAAGAGCCACGGAACTGCAACATGAGGTTGCGTTTACTCTTATCATAGCGGCCATCGACCAGAATATCAATCAGTGAGAGAAGCTCTAGCTTGTCTGGTGTCTCTAGCATCATTTCTTCCCAGGTATAGCCGGTCCAAGACCAAATATCTTTGTCGGGCAACTCTTTTCTCACGCGCTTGACCAAGGGCAGAAGGATGCCGGTATTAAGAAAGGGTTCCCCCCCAAGTAGGGTCAAACCTTGAACATAAGGCTGGGCAAGATCTGCCATAATCTGTTCTTCCAACTCTTTGGTGTAGGGGATACCCGCCTTGAAAGACCAGGTCGCTACATTGTAACAGCCCTCACAGTGAAACATGCAGCCAGCCACATAAAGGGAGTTGCGGACTCCTTCGCCATCGACAAAGTTAAAAGCCTTATAGTCAATGATGCGCCCTTGACTCAGTTCCTCACTCTTCCATTCGCCTGGTTTAGGTGTATTCCATGTCATCCTTCTACTCCACTTCTATCCAATAACGCTCCGTTCCATTTCGAACATCTTCAAATTGACCGCCATTAGCTAAGATAACCGCTCGACTGGCCGGATTTTCCGTGCTACAAGTTACCAGAGCACGATGGATGTTCTTTTCTTTAGCCACTTGCAGACCTTGATGGAGAGCTTCCTTGGCATAACCTTTTCCCCTTTCAGAAGGACGGATGGAGTAGCCGATATGACCAGCATAATTCAGCAATCCCTCGTTTAGTCTCAGCCGTAGATTCAAAAAACCTAAAGCATGACCTGATTCATCAAACAATACGAACTGAATTGATGGAACGCGATTTTCAGGCAAGTTTATTCCCATTTCTTTATTAAGGTTAGTTTCTAGCCACTCCTCATAATCAAAGTTCTCAGCATCCCAAAAGCCGCCGTCGTGGGCCGACTGGGTCTCTTCGAACTCTGCCATCATGTTTAGAATGGTTTCTTTATCTGCTAAAGTTGGTCTACGTAATTCCATCTTTACCTCCCCCCCATACGAGAAAAGCGAGAGCGGACTCTCACTTTACAACATAAACAATCATTTTTAATAAAATGAGTTAATAAATACTGAATCAATAAGATGACGCTTATTTATTAAACTTTTTCAAGAATCTACTGAGACTTTCCGCCGTGGGAAAAATGCCTGAAACCAACAAGTTTCAGGCATCCGGAATTATTGAGACCCTAGGCTCAATAATTAGTCATGGAACTTCGTAGAAGTTCGCTGACGTCCGTACCCCACCCAAGGAAGTCTCAAAAGAGAATTCCATCTTCAATATGAAGCGAGAATTCTCACCTTTATTTTTTCTTGTTCTTATTTAAAAATTGTTCTCTCAGGCTGGCTACTCGGTCTTTTTTATTGATTCCACCCTTTGAATGCTTTTCGTGGAATCGTTGAACCTGAGCCTTGCCCTTATCATCTAATTGGTATTTTCCCATAATGTCCTTTTCTAATCTGTCACTTGGTGTCCAGCTGATTTGATCGTGGATCCATTCATGTGTTTGACACGTGCAGCGATTTCCTTATGACGGCCATTGACCATGGGACGAGCTTGCGGGTTTCCTAGATAACCACAGGTCCGTTTGACCACATCAACCGTTTTCGGATCGCTATTGCCACAGTTTGGACAAGCAAATCCGCGCTCAGTCGGCGTGAAATCTCCTTCAAAATCACACTTGTAACAACGGTCAATCGGCGTATTGGTTCCGAGATAACCAACCCGGTCATAAGCATAATCCCAAACTGCCTCAAGGGCTTTTGGATTTTGTTGGAGCACAGGGTATTCACAATAGTGGATAAAGCCACCAGAAGCTCCAGCTTCAGGATAAACTTTTTCAAAATCCAACTTCTCAAATGGCGTTGGGTTCTTACGAACATCGTAGTGGAAACTATTGGTGTAGTATTCCTTATCTGTGATATCTGGAACCTGACCAAATTTCTCCGTATCCAGGCGACAGAAGCGGTCTGTCAAGCTTTCTGACGGTGTCGAATAGATGGAGAAGTGGTAATCATACTGGTCAGACCATTCTTCCACGCGCGCTTTCATATCCTTGATGATATCGATCGTGAATTGTTTGGCTTCTGGATTGTGTTCCCAATTTGGACCATAAAAGACGGTTGCGACTTCATAAAGTCCGATATAGCCAAGAGAAACGGTCGCTCTGCGATGACGGAAGAGCTGATCTACCTGATCATATTTACCCAAGCGTTTCCCGAAAGCCCCATATTGGTAGAGGATCGGCGCATTGGCTGGTGTCGCTTCTTTGGTGCGTTCCACGCGGTAAACCAAGGCATCTTCAGCGATGTTCATCCGTTCATTAAAGATTTGCCAGAACTTCTCCTTGTCTCCGCCCGATTCCAAGGCAATCCGAGGTAAATTGACGGTCACGACCCCAAGATTCATCCGGCCAGAATTAACTTCCACACCATTCTCGTCCTTCCAACCTTGAAGGAAAGAGCGACATCCCATCGGCACCTTGAAGGAGCCTGTCAACTCGACAATCTTGTCATAAGACAAAACGTCTGGGTACATGCGCTTCGTCGCACATTCCAAGGCCAATTGCTTGATATCATAGTTGGGCGTTCCAGGTTCTAGGTTGAGCCCCCGCTTGAGGGTAAAGATCAGTTTTGGAAAGATGGCTGTCCGATGTTCCGATCCAAGTCCCTTGATTCTGATTTCCAAAATCGCCTTTTGGATTTCCCGTTCGAAGCGATTGGTTCCAAGACCAAAGCCAAGCGAAGTAAAGGGAGTTTGCCCGTTCGAAGTAAAGAGGGTATTGATCTCATATTCCAGCGATTGCATGGCATCATAGATATCTTTTTGAGTCTTGCTCCAAGCATAGTCCTCTTGCTTTTCAGGAAGCACCCACTCTTTGGCATCTGCCAAGTGTTTTTGGTAGTTCTTTTCTGCATAAGGGGCCAGGACCTCATCGATCCGGTCAGCCGAGCAACCCCCGTACTGACTAGAAGCTACATTGGCAATAATCTGCGAGATTTGAGCCGTTGCAGTTTGGATGGACTTAGGACTTTCGACTTCTGCATTCCCAATTTTAAAGCCATTTCTGAGCATGCCTTCAAAATCGATCAAACAGCAGTTGGTCATCGGTGTATAAGGGCTATAGTCCAAATCATGGTAGTGGATATCCCCTTTTTGGTGGGCATTGGCTACGTGTTTAGGCAACATTTTAAGACCAATAGACTTACCAACGATCCCTGCCGTCAAATCCCGTTGCGTATTAAAGACATCGCTGTCCTTATTGGCATTTTCATTGACAACCGCTTGGTCCTTGTTGAGGAGTTTTCCAATCGTAAAGTTGATATCCGTCGCTTTTGAGCGCTCAAAATCCCGTTGAGTCCGATAAGTAATGTAGCTCTCAGCAATCGCATATTCATTGGCTTGAAGCAATTCATGTTCGACAACATTTTGGATCTCATAAATCTTCACGCCATTTGGAAAACGTTCCAAAATCTCTGCGATTACACGATCGACAATGGCTTCTAGTTTGGCTTCCATCACTGGAGTGAGAGAAGTCACTTCTTCTGTCGCCTTCAACAAGGCTTTATAAATTTTTTCAACATCGAATGGAACACGACGGCCATCTCGTTTTTCAACAAAAATATCCGGGGCCATTCTCAGTTTTTCTTCTCTCAAGGTGATCATACCAAACATGCCTCTCTTCATTTATTTACATACAAGTTGTATTATACCACTCCAAAAATAAAAATCAATATCTTGTGGAAAATTTTATAAAAAACTTTCTAAAGCACAAGATATTGATTTTCTTAAGAGCGTTGATAGAGTTTGAAATGACGGTATTTCTTCTCAACGAGACGATAATTTTCTTTGAGCAAGTCCTTCATTTTGGAGGTCAATTCTACCTGATTATTGACCACAATATACTTGGGTTTAGACCGATCGATTTGTTGGGTTACATTTGTCCGATTTTCATTAATTCCCAGATAAGACGTCGGAGTTAGTAGAGCAGAAGCTGCCAAACGATCACTTTCTTGATAGAGAGTAGCTGTCGTATCCCAAGCATAAATGGTATCTTTCGACTTGGTGTGATGTTTAATGTAGCTGGCAATAGCGCTCCGTTCACTGGATTGACCAGACTGAAGCACGACATCTTGAACCACTGGATTCGCCAAGAGATAGACGAGGGCTACTAGCGGTAAGAAAACTTGGCTCGTAAAGTAAGCGGCCCAAACTTCCTTGTTTTTCTTCTTCCGACCACGACGTTCGATCCCATCGTTTTCTTCCCCATCTCGTGAGAACCAGATCGCAAACAAAGGAAGAACAAATGGCAACATTGGCAACAATTGGTAAGCGCCTTGTTCCGGAAGACCAATCGACACGATGAGGACTACCAGGCTACCTGCCCATCCCATAAAGCGGAAGATCCGGCGAGCACTGCTATTTTGCTTCGTAAAGGACATCAAAAAGGCAGAGACTAAGCCAAAAGCAAGCGCTAACAGTCCATAATAAATGGCATTACTGAAGGTCTGTCCATTAGTAAAATTCAAGGCATTAAAGACATAGGTTACTTGGTTAATGGCATAGCCAAAAGTCTGATTCAAAACGGTGATATAGCCAATTGGGTAAAAGACGAGTGAAAAACCAAGGAGAGCTGCCAGCAGTTGATAAAAGCCACGCGCCCATCTCTTCTGCTTGATATTAAAAGCTGTTAATCCAAGGAAAGCCAACAAATAAAACAGGGCACTGGTCATCGGATCAATCAGGAAAGCCACAGCTGCAATCGCACCATAAAGGATAAAGCCTTCATCCTTACGATGCCCAATCAAATAAGCCAAAATGAAATTCATGCTAGCAAATAGGATTGGAAGGCTAAAGAGAGTCACATAAGTCCCTCCAAAACCAAGGCCTAGCACCAAGAAATAAAAGAGTAACTGGACATTCTTCGCTGTATCTTTATCAGACACCAGCAAGCGCACAACCCGATAGAGGTAAGTCCCCGCAAAGAAGAGAGCAATCGCTTGGAGAATCATCAAGATCCAATGTCCACCAGCCAAGCTTCCCAACCAGTTGATCGCATAATAGAGCAGACCATTGGTTCCGTAAAAATCACCAAACGGTACTTGACCCTTGGTCATTGCCCAGCCAGCATACAAGTTTTGCGATTGTTGATTGGTTGCAAAACGGGTTAAAAATGGCACCCCGACATGCAGCAAACTAATCAAGAGACTCAACACAAAAGGAATCGCTAGGGGGACTGGACGCTTGGATTGACGACGGATCGGCTCAACTGCCACATCCGCTTCTAGCTCTTCCGTATCCTCTTCTACCTTAGATGCTTCCACTTTTGCCGCTTCAACTCCCGCCTTACGGGAACGACGACTCATCCGACTGAGCGGTTGCTCCGCTTCCTGTTCTGGTTCTTGCTTAGGCTCTGTTACTGGTTCTAGCTCTGTTTCCACTGCTGGCTCCACATCACTCATTTCCTCTGATGCCTCCATTGCAACCGGCTCCTCCAAGACTTCTGCCTGCTGGCTATGAGTCGGCTCTTCTTCACGAAAGACTGATTTATCTAGCACTTCGCGAATTTCACGTGTATCCTGAAAACTATCTCCCACGTGAAGCCCTAGCTTTTTCGAAGTCATTTCTTGCTCTTTTTCGCTCATTCTTTTTCCTTTTCTTCGCTATTCCTCTGCTCTTTCCTTTTAGAAAAAAGCCCATTATCTTCTCTAGTATACCAAATTCTGCCGACCATGTCAGCCTCTTGCCACATAGTCCTATGGAAAAAGAGTCAGATCTCTCAGCTTCTGACTCTTTCTTCTGTATTCTCACACCTATTACAACATCGGTGCGAACAATTGCATAATTTCCTTGATTAAGCTTTGGTGCCATGTAAAGCGGAAGGTATCCTCTGTAATTTCTTGAGACACTTCAAAGATATGGTCAAAGTCCTCACGAATCTTTTTCAAGGCAGGCGTCCGATACATCCAGACGGCATTTTCATAGTGATGGACCAAACTGCGGTAGTCAAAGTTAATCGACCCTACAACCGCCATTTCGTCATCTGCCAGGACTTGCTTGCTATGGACAAAACCAGGTGTATACTCATAAATCTTTACTCCTGCATCCATCAGATCCAAGTAAGCCCCACGAGTGACGATTTGGATCAATTTTTTATCTGGAATATGCGGGGTCACGATCCGAACATCTACCCCTCGAAGGGCTGCATTGCGGATATCCTCTGTCAAATCATAATCGATGATCAAGTAAGGAGTCGTGATATAGACGTAATCCGTCGCTTGGTTGATCATATTTTGATAAACCGTCTTTCCAACCTGCGACTTGTAAATCGGCTTTGGTCCACTCCCATAGGGAATGTAGAGCCCTTCACCTTCGACTGCCTTGTTTTCAATATGGTAGCGGTCAAAATCCTCGATTTCTCCACGGTTGATGTACCAGTTCATGAGGAAGAGTCGCGTCAAGGCCTTAACAGCTCGTCCATCCAAACGGATGGCACTATCCTTCCAGTGACCAAACCGCTCAATATGGTTGATGTACTCGTCTGCCAAATTGACACCACCCGTATAGCCGATCTGCCCATCAATGACCAGAATCTTACGGTGGTCTCGGTTGTTATAAGCCACTGTTATACGGGGGATCACCTTGTTAAATTTATGGGCATCAATTCCCATCTTTCGCAATCGTTTGGTATAGTTCCCAGCCAAGGTTGCCATACAGCCGATATCGTCATAAAGGAGTTTGACTTCGACCCCCTCTTTCACTTTCTGCTCTAAAATCTCTAGGATACTGTTCCACATCAAGCCCTCATCAATGATGTAAAACTCGATGAAGATAAATTTTTTCGCCGCTCTCAGATCCTCTAGTAGTTGCTCATACATCTCCTCCCCTAGAGGGTAAAAGGTTGATGCCGTCCCATTGTAGAGATCCGCATTGTGATCCATGGATAAAATCGACTTGACCAAGCCATAAACCGCCTTGCTTTCTTGCTTGAGCTCCTTACGCAACTGATGACTATTGTCCTCTCGAAACTTCATGGACTCCATATTTTTCAGCTGGATCATTTCCTTTTTGGACAAACGTCGCTCTCCAAACATGAGGTATAAAAGCGATCCAAAGACAGGAATGACGGCAATCAAGAGCCAGGTCACCTTATTTTCAGGCGGGGTATTTCGATTAACAATAGCTAAGATTGTCGACACATATAAGAGCCCAATGACTGCAACAGATAGCCAATGAGGGAACCATCTATTGAGCCAGAAGAAGGCCGCAAAGGATGCCCATAGTTCAAAGCCCATAAACAAAATACTAAATCCATATTTGGACATTAATAGACGTAATTTTCTAAAGGTCACAGCATCCTCCTTTTTTCTTTCTACTAGTATACCAATTCTTTTTACCCGTTGCAACGACCAACCAAGCCCCTTCTAGACAAACAAAAAGAGAGTGGGACAAAAGTCCTAGCCTCTCAATTATTTTTGGATTGTCGAGCAAGACGCAATGGTTGAGTGGGCTCTACTACGCTGATTTCGTCAGCTTTTACAGCCCTACTCAACTTTGCGGAGGTAGGACGACGAAATCGAATTCTAACGAATTACCGATTTCTGTCCCACTCTCTCTTGTTTCATCCCTTATTGCTTAGTCAAAACGATAATCCCTTGATCATCCTCTGCTTGCTCTAAATCTTCTAGCGACAACTGATCCCCTTCGATTCGATAGCGATAAGGCTCATCCCCGATACGCATGGATTGATTGACCGGATCAATGCTGACCTCTTTGGTCTCTTCTTCTCCATCAGCATCTTGCACCGTAAACGTGCCTTTTTGACCCGTCACAACTAAGAGGATCGTATTTTCCTCGTCCTGTCCTCGATAGCTTCCATCTATGGACACCCCCTGCTCTGATTTTTCACTGGTCGAAGCCACTGTCTCAGATGAATGTGAGCTAGCGCTACTTGAGGCTTTTGGCGTTTGTTCTTGCTGGCTACAAGCAGTCAGGAAAAGGGCTACTGCCAAGGTCAGTATAGACATGATTTTTTTCATTAAGATCGGCTCCTTTCGCCATAACCGTATACTATCTACCACCAGTATACGCCAAGAAAGTCTTTAGGTCAATTGTTTACCCCTCTAATAAAAATGCCCTTACTTCCGCAATAAAATACAAGGATCCTGTGACAAATAAGACTTCATCTGGGGAACTCTGATCCATAAATTCTTTGATATAGGCCTTGTAGTCCGCTACATAGGGCAGGTCTTGTCGGTCGCCTTGTGCCACCACTTCACCGTAATGAAAGGTCGTCAAAATCAATTCAGCTTCCGGCAATCCCGCTTGAAGCGTTTGGAGCATCCCGCTATAATCTTTTCGCTTGAGGGCTCCAAATAAAATCTTCACGCGCTTTCCTGCTAAGCTATTGGCAAACTCGATCAAGCGCAACATAGCATGAGGATTATGAGCGCCATCCAGATACACCTGGTCACCAAACAACTCTAGACGTCCCGGCCACCGCGTCTCTTGTAAGGCCAGCTTGACCTGATCCATATCCACTTCTTGATCTTGGCCTTCCATATAGAGGAAAAAGGCTTCTAGAGCTACTGCAGCATTTTCCCGTTGGTAATCACCCTTCAAACCCAGAGACGGCAAGACAAGTTCCACACGTTCATTCCAAAAACGGTCCTGCTCTAACCCAAAATCTTTCTGGAAGGCGTGGAGAGCCACAGCCAATTGCTCCGCTTTTTCTTGACAAACAGCTATAGCATCATCCGACAAGGGACCCACAACAGCTGTCTTGCCCTTCTTAAAGATTCCTGCCTTTTGCTGGGCGATTTCCGCAATCGTCCCTCCCAGTGTTTCCTGGTGATCCAGGCCAACCGAAGTGATCACTGCGATCTCTCCCGTCACTACATTGGTCGTATCTAGAAGCCCTCCGATACCAACTTCCAGCAAGACCACATCCACAGCTTGTTCCTTAAAATACAAGAGAGCCATGAGGCAGATAATCTCAAAATAAGAGAGTTGGTCCTGGGTTTGAAGCAAGGTCTGCTCCATTTGTTGGACTTCTTGGCCAATCCGAGTAAAAGCTTCATCTGAAATCGGCTGATCCCCAATACAAATCCGATCATGGATACTGATCATATGAGGAGAAGTAAAGGTCCCAACCTTCTTTCCGTGAGCCATCAATAATTGACGCAGAAAGGCGATTGTGGATCCCTTCCCATTGGTTCCTGTCACATGAAGAATCGGATAAGCCTTATCTGGCCTCCCTAAAAGGCTCACTGCCTGCTCCATACGATCCAGGCCCGATCGAAAATTCAGACCGATCCGACTATTCATCCATTGCTCAATCTTATTCACATCTTCCTCCTAAAAGAAAAAAGCGACAAAACCTCTTCTGACGTTTGCGCTCCTTTCTTTTGTAGTTATTTCTTTCTCATTTTTACAGCAAGTCCATCGGACTTACTGCTTTTTCTTATTTCTTAAAGCAGGGCTAAAAACATCCACCGGATGTTTCAACTCTTTCTAGTTTCTAGGAGTTGAGGTGATACAGTCTCCCAGACTGTATCACTCCTCCATAAAGCTGTTGAAGACTTCTTCGATCATATCCCATTCTGCATCTGAGTCTTCTGGGATTGGTTGAAGGTCGCCTTCTGTTCCGTCTTCGTTTTCTGTAAATGAATAAGCTTGGATTTCAACTTCGCCGTTTTCATCTTCTTCTGCATTTGCAGGGATCAAAAGGACATAGTTTTTCCCAAATTCTTCTTTGCCATCAATGGTCAAAAGAATTTCAAACAAGGTTTCATTTCCTTGTTCATCCACCAATGTGATTAATTCACGTTCTTCATGGTCGTGGTTATGATCATGTGCCATACTATTCTTCCTCGTTTTCTTTCTAAAAATTGCGATCTAAATAATTTTGTAAAATAAGCTGCGCCGCTAACTTATCAATAACTTTTTTGCGTTTGCTACGGCTAATATCTGCTTGCTCAATCAACATCCGCTCTGCAGCAACTGTCGTCAACCGTTCATCTTGGTAGTCGACTGGCAACCCAAACTTTTCAGCAATCATTGCGCCATAAGCCTGACTAGCTTCCACACGCGGTCCGCTGGTGTTGTTCATGTTTTTCGGCAAGCCCACAACAAAACGGTCTACCTTGTATTGAGCCACTAATTCGGCCAAGCGCTCCAAACCGAATTCTTTTTTGTCTTCATCGATTTGGATGATTTCAAGACCCTGAGCTGTAAAACCGAGAGGATCACTCACAGCAACCCCGACGGTCTTTGAGCCAACATCCAATCCCATAATTCTCATTAGAGGTCTATTCCTTGCCCTTTCAAATAATAACGTACCAATTCTTCCACGATCTCATCTCGTTCATATTTACGAATTTGGTTCCGTGCATTATTATAACGAGGTACATAGGCAGGATCACCACTGAGTACGTATCCTACGATTTGATTAATTGGATTGTAGCCTTTTTCATCCAGTGACAAGTAAACATCTTTCAAGGTCTCGCTAATTTCCTTACGATTTGAATCATCAAGATTAAAACGTACTGTTTCATCTGTAAATCCCACAAGAACACCCTCTTTCCTTAGAATATTACTATTATACCATAATTAAGAGTTTTCCACAACGGCCAAGCCCTTGATTTTACGGCTTTTTCAAGCATTTTTGAGCTATTTTAGCTAAACTGTTTTTTTATTTTTGCTCACTCGCTCCAGCATTGATAAGATTATCCGCAAATTGACTCGGTGTCAGCTTCAACAACTCTGGTAAGTGATTGTTTTTGAAGTAGGTCATGCCTTCAGCCTTCTTCACATCCATTGCTTCAAAATCATAGGTGATGGTTACCTTGTATTCATTCTCATTTTCCAAGGTCAAATCAGCTGTGAAACCTGGCACTGTCAAAGCTTCCTTAAATGCATCGTCCTTGTTAAAGGATTCTCTCAATTGCTTTTGTGCTTCCTCGACTCCAACCTGTTGGATCCCTTTTTTCAACTCCTCATCGGTTGCCGTCACATTGATGGTCTCCAACTTTTTAAAGGTATTCCCCACATAGGTGACGATTTGCGTCTGTTGTGTCCCCTTGTCATCTTTTGGAAAGACAAAGGTTCTAGTGATGACTTTATTTTCTTCAGCTTTTTGCAGGATACTCTTATTATCCTTTTGCAGTTGCTCTGCTTTTGCTTGGATTGCCTTTTGTTCACTTGAATTTGGCGTTTTCGCTTGTTTTTTTTGACCGCATCCAGTCAAACACAAGGCAAGTGCACCCAATAAGAAGATTTTCCTTTTCATTTTCCATTCCTTACTAGTTATTGTTTTCTAAAATATTGTATCATAGATTTCGTAAAATGGCGCAGTAAACTGCTTTTCATTCCGATTTTTAAAAAGAAAAAAATCAGAAACAAATTGTTTCTGATTTTCAATCGCTTTAAAGAGCTGCACGCATCCGCGCTTCTGTATTTTCTACATTTCGAACTGATCGTGGCAAGAAGGCACGAATATCGTCTTCTTTGTAGCCCACTTGGAGACGTTTGTCATCTACCAAGATCGGACTTTTAAGAATACGAGGTGTTTCCATGATGATGTCAATGACTTCATTGACACTCAAGTCTTCGATGTCCACTCCTAGATTTTTAGCGTATCGATTTTTTGAAGAGACAATACTTGCCACTCCATTTTCAGTCTTTGTAAGGATATCCAATAATTCTTCTTTGGTGATCCCTTCCTTACCGAGGTTTTGTTCTTTATAAGTTAGCTGGTGAGCGTTGAGCCAAGTCTTTGCTTTTTTACAGCTGGTGCAACTTGACACTGTATAAATTTTAATCATGCATGCACTCCTTTCGCTACACGATAATACTATCGTATTAAATTATAACACAAAAACCATCAGTCTAGCGACCTATTTTGAAAAAAATTAATCTTCAATTTCAATCGCGTCATCTAAATCTAGAGTTACTTCTTCTACGACAGGAACTGCTTCTTCAGTTTTATCAAGGGTTTTCACTGCTTCGTCTTCTTCGATCAAACCAAAATGAACCCGAACCTTGTGGTCGATTTCGTCAAAAATTTCTGGGTGGTCAGCCAAGAATTTCTTAGCATTTTCAGATCCTTGACCAATTTTTTCGCCATTATATGAGTACCACGCACCCGCTTTTTGGATGATATCCAAATCTGTTGCAATCTTCACCAACTCACCTGTACGTGAAATTCCTTCTCCGTACATGATTTCAACCATGGCTTCTTTGAACGGTGGAGCCACCTTGTTCTTCACAACCTTGATCTTGGTTTCCTTACCAACGTTGGTATCTTTTTGGTCCCCAGTACCTTTGATTTGAGTATTTCCACGAACATCTAGACGAACAGAAGCGTAGAATTTCAGGGCACGACCACCAGGTGTGGTTTCAGGGTTCCCAAACATGACCCCAACTTTTTCACGCAATTGGTTGATAAAGATAGCAATGGTCTTCGTCTTATTGATCGAAGCTCCGAGTTTGCGCATCGCTTGGCTCATCATCCGCGCTTGCAAACCAACGTGGCTGTCACCGATATCTCCATCGATTTCTGCGCGTGGAACCAAGGCCGCGACAGAGTCGATAACAACCAAGTCAACGGCCCCAGAGTCGATCAATTTACCAGCAATTTCTAGTCCTTGTTCCCCTGAGTCTGGTTGAGACAAGAGGAGTTCATCGATATTAACCCCAAGAGCTGCTGCATAAGATGGATCCAAAGCGTGCTCGGCATCGATAAAGGCAGCAATGCCTCCTTCTTTCTGTGCTTGCGCTACTGCATGGAGGGCAACGGTTGTTTTACCAGATGATTCTGGACCATAGATTTCGATGATCCGACCCTTTGGATAACCACCAGCACCCAAGGCAATGTCAAGCGCCAAGGAACCTGAGCTCATGACTTGAACTTTTTGCTCTGCGCGTTCGCCCAGACGCATGATGGATCCTTTACCAAAGTCTTTTTCGATCAACTTTAGGGCATCATTGAGCGCTTTTTCACGCTCATCTCCGAATTTCTTAGAGATATCATCTAATTTTTTCTGTTTTTTCGCCATTCTTTTCTCCTATATTCAAAGCGTAATGTTTTACACCTTCTTTTTATTATAGCAAATTTTCATCTAATAATACAGTCTTGCGTACCAGATTAAAGGCATGTAGGACTGCAACTTTACGAACATCCATACGACTCCGGCCAGCGATATTGACCTTGATTGATTGGACTCCTTTTGGACCTGCCACTCCAATAAAGACAGTCCCTGCCGGGTGGCCTTCTAGACTGTCTGGACCGGCAACACCCGTCAGACTGACTCCATAGTCAGCCCCTGTTAAGAGGCGGGCCTGTGACGCCATCCGCTCAGCTGTATGGGCAGAGACCACGCCATGTTCTCGTAACTCAGCTAGGGGGATTTGGAGCATTTTGCTCTTTTCCTCTATGCTGTAAGTGACGAAACCTCCTGGCAAGACCGCTGAAGCTCCTGAGAAATTAGCCAGAGTCGACTGGAACATCCCTGCCGTCAAGCTCTCCGCTGCGGTCAGGGTCAAGCCTCGCTCACGCAAGAGTTCAAAAGCCATCTTAGCTAGGGAATTGTCATCTCCATAGCCATAGAAGAGCTGGCTCAAGGGTTGGCCATCTAAGGTCTCATGACGGAGAATCACTTGCTCCAACTGATCCAATTTCTGATCTGCCAGCTCTTGTGACGAAGCCTTGGTCGACAAGCGCAAGGTCACTTCTCCGGTCTTGGCATAAGGAGCCACCGTCGGGTCTGTTTGGCTATCAATCACATCCGCTAGGACGGTTACCAGCTGGCTTTCCCCGATTCCAAAGAAGCGCAAGACGCGTGAGTAGAGCTTCTCTCCTGTCGCTAACAGGGGCACCAACTCATCCGTAACCATGGGTTTCAATTCACTCGGAGGGCCAGGCAAGACCACATAGCTAATGCCCTCTACTTCGACCAGACCTCCCACTGCCAAACCGGTTAGGTTTTGGAGGGGCTTAGAACCCGTTACTATTTGCGCTTGTCTTAGATTATTGGGCGTTCGGACATGGTCTGGCCGACTGGCAAAGAAGCGATCCAACTTGGCCATGGCTTCGGGATCAAAGGTCAAGTCTCTATCCAAGAACTGGGCTAGGGTCTGCTTGGTCAGATCGTCTTCGGTCGGTCCGAGACCTCCTGTGAGGATGACGAGATCACTTCGATCACGCGCAATCCCAAGAACAGACAAGAGGCGATCAGCATTATCTCCAACTGCAGTTTGGAAATAAACGTCGATCCCTAGGCCGGCCAACTTTTCTGATAAGAATTGCGCATTGGTATTGACAATCTGTCCTGTGAGAATTTCGGTTCCCACTGCAATGATCTCTGCTTTCATAACGCCTCCACTTATACTATTCGTAATTTTTCTTCATTGTAACACAAAAACAGAAAAATCGTAGAAAAAAGAGAGCCTCTCAGCTCTTCTTTCATTTTTTAAGTTCACGAATAATCATAACAGGAATGGTGATAATTCCGAAAAAAACATACAGTATAGTCCATTTGATTAACATTAATAAGGTCTTCATAATTTTCCCCTGGTTAGTTGTTTTGATAGTAGCTATAGATACTTTGATTAATCCAGTAGCTTTACATATCATATTATAAATTATTTGTTATAGTTTTGCAATAAATATTTTTCTCTGTAATACAGTATAATTCAATTTCTAATTAAATTTGGAATTACACGAAAAATCATTTTTCTTTTATGGATTTTCCCTTCCATTCACAAGCATTCTCATGATCATTGACCAGGCCTGCTGCTTGTAGGTAGGACAGGACCGCAACGGGACCTGTAAACTTGAAGCCCCGCTTTTTGAAGTCCTTGGCTAGCTTCTCAGAAAGAGCTGTCTTCGCTGGAGCCTGTCGGTAATCTGAAACATCATTGAGGATGGTTTTCCCATTGACAAAAGACCAAAGATAAGCATCAAACGATCCAAATTCTTCCTGGACTTGTAAAAAAGCCTGAGCATTGGCCCGTGTCGCAAAAATCTTTGCACGATTGCGGATGATGGCTGGATTGTCTAACAAAGTTTCCAGTTCAGAGTCGGTCATCTCTGCGACGCGTTGAAGGTGGTAACCATGAAAAGATTCTCGGAAAGCCTGCCGTTTATTGAGGACCGTTTCCCAAGATAGACCGGCCTGATAAGTCTCCATACAGAGCAACTCAAAAAGCGCCTGGTCATCATGGAGGGGCCGACCCCATTCTTCATCATGGTAAGCTACATATAACGGATTGGTCATTTTGACCCAGCCACAGCGTTTTGGCATCTTCTTCTCCTATTTCACCAACATCTTAAGGGCAGACTTGATGTAGTTTTCAGCAGTATCAGAAGTTCCTTCAAAGAATTTCTTGATTTTCTTAAGTTCCGTTGCCTTGTAGCCCAATGCCAACATGGCTTCCATAGCTTCTTCAAGGGCTTGGTTTTCTTCTGCAACTTTGGCTTTGGACTGAGCCGGTGCATCTTCTAGATCAAGATTGATCTTACCTTCCAGATCCAAGACCATCTGTTGGGCTGTTTTCTTGCCGATCTTTGGAAACTTGGTCAAGTAGGTAATGTTCTTGCTTTCGATGGCTTGGACAAGGCCTGCATTATCGTCTGCAGCAATGATAGCTAGAGCTGAGACAGGTCCAATCCCAGAGACTGAGATCAAGTTTAAAAAGAGCTGTTTCTCTTCTTCGGTCGCAAAGCCATAGAGAAGGTGAGCGTCTTCCCGAACCACTTGGTGCAGATAGACGTGCACCTCTTGATTCATTTTGCCAGAGTAGGCATAGGGATTGGCCACATGCAAGAGATAGCCGATTCCAGCTGTTTCTACCACGATGTATTTGGCGGTAATTTTCGTTAAGATTCCTTTAATGTATTCGTACATAAGATTCCTTTATCGTTTACTTAATATTTGCCCAATTCCCGCAGGCTAGTGTGATTTTCTTGAATGCGTCGGAACATCTTTTCCATATCTGACTTGGTAAAGTTAACCAAAACCGGACGGCCATGAGGGCAGTTATAAGGGTTGTCACATTGGGACAGTTGATAGATGAGATCCCGTGCGGAGTAATCATCCAGTGTATGATTGGCCTTGATGGAGCGTTTGCAGGACATCATGATGGCCAACTCAGCCCGGTATTTCTTGATGGACACTTCCTTGGTCAAGAGGAGCATGTCACACATTTCATAGATACCCGACTCGATCTCTTCCTCCTTCATCCAGATCGGATGCTCCCGTAAGATCAACTGGTTGGCTCCGTACTCTTCTAAGTAGACGCCTACTTCTTCTAGAAGGTGCTTGCGCTGTTGCAGGCGGATCAGATCGTCTGTAGGGAATTCAAAGATATAAGGCACCAGCAGTTGTTGCTGACTGCCGTCTACGTCCCCGATGCTCTCCCGATATTCTTCGTATTTGACCCGCTCTTGGGCCGCGTGCTGGTCAATGATATAAAGGCCCCCATTGCCTTGGGCAAAGAGATAAGTTCCATGCATCTGACCAAAATATTCCAACTCTGGGAAGGTCGAATGTTCTTCCCCATCCAACTTATCATAGACCTTGTCTAGACTAGCCAGATCCAACTCTGGGTGATCCAGTTCATCATAAACCGCAGTCTTTCTTTCCGCAAACTTGATCGCGCTTGTCGGTTTTTCTACTGGGTTTTCTTGGCTTGTAGAATCAGCAGCCACCTCATCTGTTAGAGGCAATTGAGGATCTGCCACTTCTGGTCGAAGCTTGAAATCTTGGCTTTCTCGATCATAATAGAGACGGTTTTCTTTTAAAGGCAGGGTTGTCTGTACTGGCTTTTCTGTTCGGCGAATGGTCGACTTGGCTAGATTTTCTAGAGCATCTGGAATCAGGTCCTGCTCTTTCAAAGCATTCGCAATCGCCTGGGAGATCAAGGCCATTAATTCCCGTTCTTTGGAGATACGAACTTCTTGCTTGGTAGGGTGAACATTGACATCGGCTAAGTAAGGGTCGATCTGGATATTAATGATCGCGAGTGGAAAGCGACCCACCATGAGTTTACTGCCGTAGCCATCTAAAATAGCTCGATTGAGCAAGAAATTCTTGATGTAACGGCCGTTGATAAAGAGGCTGATGTAATTGCGATTGGCACGAGTCAATTCAGGCAAAGACACAAAGCCCGTCACTTCAAAATCTAGGTCGCGATTTTCAATGGCCACCATCTTCTTGGCAGATGCGAGGCCATAGACACCCGCAATGGCTTGCCGGAGATTACCCGTCCCCGCTGTTTTGGTCATTTCTTTTCCATCATTGATCAAGGTAAAGGCAATCTCAGGATGGGCCAAGCTCAAGCGGTTGAGAATATCCACGATATGGGATAGCTCTGCCTGCTGGCTCTTTAAATACTTGAGACGAGCAGGGGTATTAAAAAAGAGATCTTCCACTGTGATCTTGGTCCCGACAGGGCTTGTCGCTGGCTCCAATTCCTCAATTTCGCCACCCTTTGCGACCAATTTGGTCCCGTGGGCAGCTCCTTCTTGCGCCGTTAGAAGGGTTAGAATACTGACAGAAGCAATGGAAGGCATGGCCTCACCACGAAAACCAAGCGTTCGAATACGAAAAAGATCTGCTTGACTCTTGATCTTACTGGTCGCATGTCGACGGAGGGCCAAAGCAACCTCATCGTGCGCAATTCCTTCCCCATTATCTGTAATCCGAATCGACTTCAATCCTGCTTCTTCGATTTCAACAACAATCTGGCTAGCTCCAGCATCGATCGAGTTTTCAACCAATTCCTTGACCACACTAGCAGGTCGTTCAATCACTTCACCTGCCGCAATCTGATTGGCTAGGACTTCTGGCAATTCAATAATCTGTGACATAGCTGCTCCTTTACCTATTTTTTCACCGATACATGTAGCTCTATTATACCACAGATCCACAAGACTCCCTTTCTTAAAAAATAGAGGCTGGCCCCATCTTTTTCCTTAAAAACCGCATAGGCAAAGAAAACGACCACATAGACAAATCCCCTTGTCTTCCCTTTGGAAAAAGTGTTTAATAGTAGTGTAAAGAAGGAGCCGGGCTAGCAGGCCAACCGACTTTACCCAAAGGAGGGAGAAACGATCTTATGAAAGTTGAAGTACACATTGATTCCCACTTCCAAGAAGAAGCGGTGATGATCACAGCACCTGCACTGTCTGCGCGTGTAGAAAAAATCCGTGACTTTGTGGAAGAATTGGATCAAAAAGGGCGCTTACGTGCCAAAAAGGATGGGGAAGCTTATCTGATCGAAAGCCAGCTATTCCAACGTTTTTACATTGAAAATCGGCAAGTAATTGGTGAGACCATGACAGATCAATTTATTCTGACTGGACCACTCTATCAGCTATCTGAAGACTTGCCGACCTGCTTTCTCAAAATTTCCCAATCTGAAATTATCAACACAAAAGAAATCGATCACCTGCACTTTACCAGTGGGGGATCCGTGCAAATCTATCTTAAAAACGGGAGTCTGACCTACTCCTCCCGTCGTTACTTGAAAGCCATTAAGGAGAAATTATCATGCTAAAACAATCTTTTTCTGACGCCCTGAAAGGTATTCTCATCGGGCTCATCCTATCCATCTTCTTTTCCTACCTCTTCTCACCTGAGTTGTACCTTCCCTTAAGTCCCAACTCTGCAGTCGGCCGCTGGATGTTCTTGCATCATGTTCACGGCTCACTGGTCATGCTCTATTGTGCCCTCGTTTGGGGTGCGATTGGGGTCCTCTTTAGCTTCGGAAGTCTCCTCTTTCAAAAAGACTGGAGCCTCTTACGAGCTACTCTGAGCCATTACCTACTCATGTTACTTGGGTTTATTCCCCTAGCTACCTTGGCCGGCTGGTTTCCAGCACGACTCGGATTTTACCTCTCACTCGTTGTCGAATTCACCCTCGTTTACGTGATCATCTGGTTGGTCTCCCATCATTTTTATAAAAAACAAGTTCAAGAAATCAATCAAAGCATTGCTAACCACTAAGAGAAAAGATCCTCGCCATCACGAGGATCTGAAAGTGGAGATAAACTGTTCCTTTATACAAATCTAATAAATTCTATAAAAATTATACTCGTTATAGTTATTCAATCATCTACTGAAACTTTCCGCTGTGAGAAAAGTGCCTGAAACAATTGTGTTTCAGGCACTCGGGAGTTTTGAGACCTTAGGCTCAAAACTAAGTCATGGAACTTCATAGAAGTTCGCTGACGTCCGGACTCACCTAAGGAAAGTTTCTAAGATGTCTTTGTCTTCAATCTGAGATCCTCAATGCTACGAGGATCTTCTTTTATAATTTCTTTTTCAATTCGGCGACTGCCATCATGACTTCCATGGGAGTCATATTGTAGAGATCCAGATTCTTCAATTCTGTGATCACCGTATTTTCTGTCTCTTCCTCAAAGAGGGACATTTGTTCAGCAACCTGCGAAGACACTTCCTTTTTAGGAGTTGCATCCGCAAGCGGTACTTGCTGGGCTTGTCCTTCGAGCTTGGTCAAAATCGCATCCGCCCGCTTCAATAATTCTTCTGGCAAACCAGCGATCTTGGCCACGTGAATCCCATAGGACTTATCTGCTGGGCCGGGTTCAATCTTGTGCAAGAAGGTAACCTGACCATCTCGCTCCAAGGTCGCAACATGAACATTTTCCAAACGGGACAAGGTCTCTGAGAGAGCCGTCAACTCATGGTAATGGGTCGCAAACAAGGTTTTGGCACCGGTTCGATCGTGAATGTATTCGATGATGGATTGGGCGAGAGCCATCCCATCATAGGTCGCCGTTCCCCGCCCCAACTCATCAAACAAAATCAAGGACTGGGGTGTTGCCTTGCGAATGGCGTGATTGGCTTCCATCATTTCCACCATAAAGGTAGACTGACCCGATACCAGGTCATCAGCAGCTCCGATTCGGGTATAAATCGCATCAAAGATTGGCAACTCGGCCTTTTGCGCTGGTACATAGGAGCCAATTTGGGCAAGAATCACAATGATCGCCAATTGGCGCATATAGGTAGACTTCCCGCTCATATTTGGCCCCGTAATCAGCTGAATATCCCGTTCTTCATCCATAAAGATGCTATTAGGAATATAGGACTGGGCTCCCATCACTTTTTCAACAACTGGATGACGACCTTTGTCGATCGTGATCCGTCTTTCTTCATGGAAGAGGGGACGATTCAATTGTTGCGATTCAGCGACACTGGCTAAACTTTGTAAAACATCAACCGTCGCAATCGCCTGAGCTAACTGTTGCAGACGTTGGATATACTTGCCAACTTCTTCCCGAATCCGCATAAAAATCGTATATTCCAGATTAGCAGACTTCTCACGCGCCTCTAGCATATCTCCTTCGATGCGTGCCAATTCTTCCGTACCAAAGCGTTCTGAATTTTTCAAGGTCGCCTTGCGGAAAAAGTGAGCAGGAACGTGACTCAATTGAGAATTGGTGACATGGAAATAGTAGCCATCCTTCTTGTTGTAATCGATTTTTAGACCTGTAATGCCGCTGGCTTCGCGCTCCTTGGCCTCAATCTCAGCAATCCAACCAGTACCATCCCGAAGAACGACACGGTACTGGTCCAATTGCTCGTCAAACCCAGTTCGGATGATATTTCCCTCTGTAATAACAGCAGATGCTTCCGGAGCAATAGCTGAGGTAATCAAGCGATGCAACTCAGGAAGTTCATCCAAGCGTGCAATCAAGACATCTAAGACTGGATCGCCAATCCCCAGTAGAATCGACTTAATCGTCGGCACATGCCCCAGAGTATCTCCTAGTTGCAAGAGATCCTTAGGATTGATCTTGCCAAAGGAAACCCGACTCGCTAAGCGTTCAATGTCATAGACTCCTTTGAGGCTGTCGGTCAAATCGCTCCGTTCAAAGAAATGATCCATAAAGACCTGAATGATGTCCTGGCGCTCTCGAATCCGTTTCAAATCGACTGAGGGTTTCTGAATCCAGGACCGCAACAAACGACCGCCCATGGCCGTCTTGGTTTCATCCAAATACCAATACAAGCTACCATGTTTCTTCCCAGTCCGCGCATTCTCTGTCAAATCAAGACTAGCCTTGGTCGCAAAGTCCATCTGCAAGAAATCGCAAATCTCATAATGATGGGCTTTTTTGAGGTGGCTCAATTCCCGCATTTGTGTCTGGTAGACATACTGGAGAAGTTTTCCAGCCGTTTTCTTTTCGAGCTCACTCAACTGATCCCCTAAGAGTTGAACATCGTCGAGCGCCGTCTCTACATGTGACAGCAAAAGATTCATCTGGCTCACAAACACACGTTCTTCCTGTTCTGGCAACTCATAACCCAGGACCACCTCACGCGCACGTAAATTGCGGATTTCTCCACAAACCATGCTAAAGTCATTGAGGGTCGTCACTTGAAATTCCCCAGTCACCAGATCCATATAGGCTAGCCCAAAATCATTTCCTGAACGATCCAAAGCAACCAGGAAGTTATTCTCACTATCTGGTTTGGTCGAATCCACCACTGTACCCGGCGTAATCACCTGTACGACTTCACGCTTAACGACCCCCTTGGCTTCTTTGGGGTCTTCCATTTGTTCTGCAATCGCGACCTTATAGCCCTGTTCAATGAGAACATCAATATACTGCTGGGCCGAGTGGTAGGGAACACCCGCCATAGGGATCGGATTCTCTGCATTTTTATTCCGTGAGGTTAAGGAAATCTCTAAAATTTGAGCCGCATTCACTGCATCTTCATAAAATAATTCGTAAAAATCTCCCATTCGAAACAGCAAAAAGGCATCCGGATAGTCTTTTTTGATATCTAGATACTGCTGCATTCCAGGGGATATTTTCTCTACTGCCATACTTCTTTATTCCTTACTGTTGCATCATTTTCTGACACAAGCTCCATAGATGAAAACAGGAGTAGATAGCTCACTATCTTCCTCCTTTTGACATCTTAACGGGGTATTTTCTTTCTCTCCAACAGGGCTTGATTACTGCATCATCCCTAAAATTTCATTTTGAATTTCAATAGCTGCCTCTTGGTCACGGCAGACAATCAAGAGGGTATTGGCCCCTGCTACTGTCCCCAAAATACGCTCATCTGACATCTCATCTACACCATTGGCCAAGAGAGCTGCTTCTCCTAGCTCTGTCCGCAAGACCAAGGTGAATTCTGCCCGTGAGACAGACTTGGCATGGCTGGACAGCATAATATAAATCTCTGCCACCTCAGGCTCATTTGGCAAAATATAATACAATTGATCTTTTCGCTTCACCTTGACCAGACCTAGATCCCGCAAATCACGTGAGAGGGTCGTTTGCGTTACTGCAATTCCTTTTGCTTCTAAACGATCCTGAATCTCTTTTTGCGTGGACAGTTTTTCATTTCGAATCATCTGTTGAATCAAAAGGTGTCGTTCTGTCTTTTTCATTTGACCTCCACTTTTGAATAAATATACTTTAAATTATACCAAAAAAATTGAAAATTCGCTCAGAATTATGTTAAAATAATAGTTAAAAGGACTAAGGAGCTAATATGAACAATAAAGAACTCATTGCTAGTGAATTGGCCAAAGTGATTGACTCTCTTGACCAAGATGCTATTTTAAACTTGCTTGAACAACCAAAATCATCTGATCTTGGTGACATTGCTTTTCCAGCCTTCTCACTTGCAAAAGTGGAACGCAAGGCTCCTCAAGCAATCGCTGCAGACATTGCTGAAAAGATCGACCAAAGTGCCTTCGAAAAAGTCGTTGCAACTGGACCTTACGTGAACTTCTTCTTAGACAAATCTAAGATCTCTGATCAGGTAATCAAATCCGTCATCGAAGCAGGGGCAGACTACGGTCAACAAGACGAAGGTCATGGCCAAAACATTACCATCGACCTTTCAAGTCCAAATATCGCAAAACCATTCTCAGTTGGTCACTTGCGCTCAACCGTTATCGGGGATGCTCTTTCAAACATCTTCCGCAAAATGGGCTACAACACGATTAAAATCAACCACTTGGGGGACTGGGGTAAACAGTTCGGTCTCTTGATGGTAGCCTACAAAAAATGGGGTAGCAAGGAAGCTGTCGAAGCCAATCCAATCGATGAATTGCTAAAACTTTACGTTCGGATCAACGCTGAAATCGAAAACGATCCTGAGCTTGATGATGAAGGACGTCTCTGGTTCAAGAAATTGGAAGATGGAGATCCAGAAGCAACTGAATTGTGGCAATGGTTCCGTGATGAAAGCTTGGTAGAATTCAACCGTATCTACAAACTCCTCGGTGTTGAATTTGACAGCTTAAACGGAGAAGCTTTCTACAATGACAAGATGGATGAAGCTGTCCAAATTCTTGAAGAAAAAGGCTTATTGAAAGAGTCTAAGGGAGCTAGCATCGTTGAGCTCGATGATGTGAACCTTCCACCAGCTATGATTAAGAAATCAGACGGTGCCACTCTTTACATCACGCGTGATATCGCAACCGCTATCTACCGTGCACGGACTTACAACTTTGTGAAAAACATCTATGCTGTAGGTCAAGAACAATCCAACCACTTCCGTCAGTTGAAAGCTGTTTTGAAGAAAATGGGATTTGACTGGAGTGACGATATGGTTCACGTTGACTTTGGTTTGGTGACAAAAAACCGCCAAAAATTGTCAACTCGTAAAGGAAATATCATCCTGCTCGAACCAACTCTTCAAGAAGCCATCTCTCGTGCCAAAGCTCAGATTGAAGAAAAGAATCCTGAACTTGAAAACAAGGAAGAAGTGGCACATGCAGTCGGTGTTGGTGCGGTTAAATTCTACGACTTGAAGACAGACCGTCGCAACGGTTATGACTTCGACCTCGAAGCCATGGTATCCTTCGAAGGAGAAACTGGACCTTACGTTCAATACGCTTACGCTCGTATCCAATCCATCCTTCGCAAAGCCAACTTCACACCATCTACAGACGCGACATACAGCTTGAGCGATCCTGAAAGCTGGGAAATCATCAAGCTTCTCCAAGACTTCTCTCGTGTTGTCAAACGTGCCGCTGAAAACTATGATCCATCCTTGATCGCAAAATATGCTATCAACTTGGCTCAAGCCTTCAATAAATACTATGCACACACTCGTATCTTGGATGAAAGCCCAGAACGCGAAAGCCGTCTTGCTCTTAGCTACTCAACAGCAGTAGTCTTAAAAGAAGCCCTTCGCTTACTTGGTGTCGATGCCCCTGAGAAAATGTAATTTCTTATCTATGATGGATAATTAGAACATCTCTTATGGGAGTGAGAGGAGAAACTAAATGCGATTCAATTTAGTTCTTTCTCACTCCTTTTCTCATGTCCAATGCCCTTCATTCTCTACATTTTCAGATTCTTTATATACAGGAGAAATCTATGAATCAAACCGTTTACATCTTAATCCTCATCAGTTTAGTGGTCCTCTTTTTATTTAACAAGTACGAAAGAGAAAAACTACAACGGCTCTTACAAGAGCAACTCTTGAAAGATCAAGCTTTCAAAGATAGCATCAAGGAAAAAATCCAAGAGACCGACAATATCAACGATGTCATCCATGCCATCAACAAAGACTATCGATTGGGACTCCTACTTGCTAAAGAAATCACTGAAAAATTAAAATAAGCCATAGAAGAGGAGTCATATAAAATGTGACTCCTCTTCTATTCAGTCGCAACAAATAAGAGGCTGGGACAAAAGTCCTAGCCTCTCAATTATTTTTGGATTGT